>QMQS01000027.1 GCA_003650585.1 Candidatus Woesearchaeota archaeon | reverse complement strand
GTCACCCCTAGAAAGGCTACTTTCAACTATCGACTTTTTTGCACGGGCAGGGTGCTCTCGCGGGTTGAATGAGTGTTATCTCACTTTTAAGTTCTTATTTGGCAAACAGGGAGAGTATGTGAGCAATTTTGCCACAAATGAGATACTTGAATCACCTGAAAATCCAAGGGAGGAGAGTGTGGGTGTGCTTGGTAAGGTGCTAAACCTACTCGACTATCTCGCCATACAACCCTCACAGCCAAACGAGGCTAGCCCCAAGCTCTCTCCTTCAGAGCACACTGCAAGCGTGTCCCGTGTCTTGGACTCCATCCTTCATTTTATTAGGGGCTACTGCAAGATATTGGGTTCTTCTGCTCAAAATATAGATGAAGACTTGCGAAAAAAAGAAATGTTAAGGATAAGGGAACTCCAGCAGATATTTCCAGGGTTCTCCTGCCTTGAGCAGGCCTATAATGTGTTAGAAGGTAAAGAGCCGGTGCTGGTTTCAGGTCACAATTATGAGTTTGAATACTACACAAAGGTTGAGCTAAGCAGTGTGAGGCACACCAACAGAGCCCTCTTGGCCTACCACCATCTGTTCAATCCCCCCCTCCTTGATGTACTTGGAAGATTCTTCGTATTCCAACAATCATTCCTCGGCTCAGAATATTCCTCCTCTGCACCAATAGACACTGCAATGATTAGCAGTATTAGGGCTATCCTAAGCCAGTATTACCAGAGCACAGTTGAGCTTTTGAGCTCATCTGAGCTGGATGGGCACCAACTAATAGCTGTTGCCAACGAGATGAGCAAGAACCTGAGAAACAAGATTACAGAAGCGATTAATCATGTGGAGAAGGCAAAAAGAAAGCGCTTAGTGGTGGCTAGCAGTATGCCCTATAAAACAAAAGAGAGGTTTGCTAGACTAATCTTGGAGAGCGCACTTTACCATGCAAAGCAATTGCCCAACTCGTTTGACCCAAACAAGGATATCGAGAGCATCTTAAAATCTATGGAAGCCAAAGTGTTCTCATGGTTAGACTCTCTCACTAGGGTTTACTTCACTCTTGGGGACCTGGTTGAGCAAGTGTTTGAGAACAATAGATGGGCTAGGTCTGTTGAAGAGAAGTGTGTGGAAAAGGAAGCAACTGAATTTATCGACAAAGATACAATGCAAATGGCAAAATACATTTGGATTAATAATGCAATGTCACATCTCTTAAAAGGAATAACCCACTTTGACGTACCTCCTGATTCACTAGGCAAGGTCATACGGGACTACCTAGTGGCTTATGGCTCATCAACAATGTGGGGCGAGATCTGGCCCACCACTCTTAAGCTTTTTCCGCGGGATGAGGAAATAGGTGAGATCGATCCCTATAGAAAGGGAATAAAAAAGATTCTAAAAAGAAGATTCTTAGAAATGGTGCTAAATAAGATGGGGGAGATTGGAAGCTTAAAGGCAAGGGTGCGCTTCTTTGATTTTGCACTCAAATACCAGGATTTAACTGAAAAGGGGCTGGAGCAACTGAAGGGGATAATAGAAAGTGGTGCTACATACATCCCCTTACACCGCCTTCATCCCTACTCACTTATCTCAAAGGAGGGTGAGTTAGGGGTGGAAGCGTATAAGCCCTCAGCTGCTTTCTTCTTAGAAACAGAGATTCTCAAGCAAGTGGAGGAGCAAAAGCCTGTGAGTGAGGAAATGCTAAAGGGATTGCAGAGCCAACTTCAGATACCGAGTGGTAAGGAAAGCGAGACATTGCAAAGTATACTTGAGAGACATCAACTCGTAGAGATGATTGGTGTGAATAGGACTATTGAACTCATCAACAGGATTATGAGAGAACTGAGGCAGATGGACTTTGAGAAATATCCGCCCTATGCTTTAGAGCCCCCAGAGGGATACACAACTGAGAGATTCCAAGCTATAGTGAGCAACCCAGTCGCAGAGTTCTACGAACGCAGAGTGGGTGTATACTCCACCAATCCTGTTTTCATGGTGGAGCTTGTTTTCTCTAATCAAGAAAAGCTTAGCTTTGTGTTGAAGCTCAAGAAACCAAAATCAGAGGAGGATGATACACACTTTAGGGAGATGGAGAACGCCTTTTATTTCAATATAGATATCTGGCATTTCTTAAAAAACTGCCGCCACCTTGTGCCCCTATGCGCAGGGGATGACCTAGTAGCAAGGGATGGCATAAGCTACAACTGGAACCTTTGGTCTCTAATCCCGGGTGAGTGTGCATACCACAAGATAGTAAAGATGAAGAGGCACGAAGTAGGGGGATTCGCACCAGAAGAGAAGAGGGATTACTTTGCTACAGCCATTGACCAGCTTGCACTCATACATCAGCTATCCGACGTATGGAAGGGGTTGAGTAAAGAACCATTGAAGGAAGGGTACTATATTATACGGCTCAAGAGATTGTTATTTGAACGGCTCCAAAACCTGCTTGGTTTGTCTGTTCCAAAAGAGCTTCAGGAGCAAATACTTAGCCAATATGAGAGTGTTGATAGAGTCCTAAGAGAAGCATCCAAAGAGGGGGTTTACTACAAAGATGCCTCGCCGAGGAATGATATTATAAGCCCAGATGGGCTTGTAACACCTGTGGACTTTGAGAGCGATAGGAGGGGATGCTATCTAATAGACCTCATAAGCAAATTGGAGTGTGGTTGGGATTTTGATAATGACGAACAGGCGTTCAACGAAGCCAGAGATTACCTCACGCCTGTGGAGAAAGAGAACCTGATTGATAGGTATCTGTTATCAAGAAAGTTGATAAGCTTACTAGAGATACTCAACTCTTATGATAATTGGGCGATGCGTGCATATATCCCAAAGGGGCTTGATGAGGTGCTTGAAAGATCTAAGGGAAGCAAAGCCATACCTATAGAGAAAGAGATAGCAAGGATAGCCGAGCTTTTAGAGCGGAGAGATATACAAACCCCTGGCATCTATCGAAATAGCCACAGGTTCTTACAGTTTGTAGACCCAGCAGAGTATGAAACCACACACAGATTATTCCACATAGCCAGATTACACAGACACTTGGAGTATGCAGGCTATAGTATAAGGGATATTGCAGAAGCAGCAAGGAGAGGCAATCTTGGAGATGTGGACATGCACGCAAGGTGTGTGGCTTACCACGCTAGAGAAGCGTTCATTGCTTTAGATTACATGATAAACCATATATGGTTGCTGGAGCTTACCAGACTCAAAGAGCCGCTAGTTGAGCTTCATAAAACCCTTGGAATGCTTGTGAATGATTACCTAAGCATACAAAATATAAGGGAGCATGCTTACCAAACCATCCAAAAAGGTTCTACTCCAAGCCCATTCTTGATACAACCAAATCAGCAAGAAGCTCAAGGGTCTGCTCAAAGTTAGTGATTATCAGCATTTCCTCCTTGGTGAGTAAGTTATAACCCTGTTTTATTTTGCGTAGCACATCATCCCTGTTTTTGTCAATCTCCACCACTTTGTTTGAATCAAACTTGTAAAAGAACTCGTAGTAGAGTTTTAATGAGTGTACCATTTGCTTCATTAGCTCTATAGAGTGTTTGCCCATGGGCTTGTTGTAATACAAGAAGTTGCGTGCAGTATATTTGAATATGTCAACAATCTTGTCTATGTTTGCTATTATATGGTAAACCAAAGCGTGTTGCTTATATGGAATATCCCTTCTCTTGTTTATTAGCCTCAAGCAGTAGCTAACAAACTTTGTTATGGTGTCATGCTTCTCCTCAGTTGTTCTCACCAGATCCAAGTCAAAATTCTCAATACCACTCACAAGGTCCTCTGCAGTTTGGGTCATTAGTATGAATATTCTCCTTAGGATTGTCTCAAACTCCTCAGAGGAGGGAGAAGAGATATCCTTTATTGTGCAAGAATTAGAGGTCTGGTGAATCACCTCTACACCAATAAGGTTGTTAACCTCGTAATGGACCACAGAAAGCACACTGACACTCTCAAGTGTGCGGTAATACACAGTGCTCGAGTTTTCAAATGTAAGTTCTATCACATCATACCCCATGCGATAAGCGTTCCTAATTGAGTAGAGTATAGAGCATCTATCTAGCCCAGTAATGTCTATATGAATTTTTGAGCCCTTTTTCTTGGGCTCAGAACTCACCCGCAAACAATCTTCCTCAATTTCTACTTCTATTTCATCCCCTGGTTGTATCCCCTGTTGCTCGCACCACTTCTTGGGAAGTGTTATGGTGAATGTGCCATGCCCCTGCCTTATAACCCTCCTCTTCATACCTTGTAACCAATACATAATAATATATAAATTTTACTAATGAATATATAAAAAATATGGAATATATTGAATATTCATAAATATATTTTATATGGATAATAAATATATATTGTAATTTCTTTCCTATTTCCTATAAGAATTATGGGTGTATATAATGGTAAAAATAGGGATAAATGGTGCAGGAGGCAGAATCGGCAAAAGACTCTTGGAGTTTCTTTCGCAGTTGGGACTAGAGGTTGTAATGATAAATGATTGGGAGCCAGCGTATGAGGGGCTCTCGGAACAGAGCAAAGTAGAGAGACTTTTCGAGAAGATTGCTGGTTATGACTATGTAACAAGAAACAAACCAAGGGTTAACTTGAGGTTAGACGGCCCTGTGATATGGCTGGGCAATGTGGCTTTGACCACCAAGTTTGAGAGGGAGCCAGAGGCAATCGGATGGAGTGAGAGGGGTGTAGAGATAGTAGAGGAATGCAGTGGAGCTTTCAGGAGCTATGAAAAGGCAATGAGACATATGTATGGCACAGTAAGGAAAGTGATACTTTCAGCCCCTGGGGATGATAAAATAAAGCATGCCTGTATGGGTGTAAACCACAATACCTTGTCTCCAGATGATGCCATTATCTCAAATGCTTCTTGCACATCAAAGGACATTGCAGTTCCATTAAACGTGCTAATTGAGGAGCTATCGCTAAAGATTAAGGGAGTCTACTTCAATACAGTACACTCTGCCACAAACACACAAAGGGCACCTCGCTCTATAGACAACATCCTTCTGCATACGACAGGAGCAAGTATTGCATTAAAGAGACTGTTACCCAACATAGGAACAGTTCATGGGAGGGCATACAGAGTGCCAACAGCAGACGGCTCTTGGTGTGATGTAACAGTGATAGCTGAGAGTGAGGATTACATAAGCGAGCTTGATGTTAAGAGGGCTTTTGTGAGAGCCACTGCTAACATTGAATTCACAGAATTATATGCTAATTTGCTTAAAGCAAAGAGCGGGATATCTGAAAGAGAGGTCCAGGAGAAACTGTATGTAGAGTTTCTTTCAAGACTTGATGAGCTTGAAGAGATGTACATAAAAAGACTCAATGTAATAACAGACCCACAACCAGGACTAGAGGCAATACTAAATAGCGAAGCAAGAAAGTTCTCTGCCAATATTGTCTTGCCCCAGGTTAAAGTAACAAGTGAGTTCATAGAAGAGATGGAGGGTGCAGGAGAACCTGCAACTGGGTATTACCTCACAATAATTAACTTTGTGGCTGGCTACGACAACGAAGCCGGCTCTGCATTTGACCAAGCCCTACTCACCAAATACATAGTTGGGCTTTATGAAAGGGGTGAATGGAGTTGAAAGGGGTTGACTACGAGATAATAGCACACCTTAGGAAGGACGCCAGAAAGCCAGTTCCCCTCATCTCAAAGGATGTAGGCATACCATGCTCTACCATATACGAGAAGATAAAGAGGCAGTATAGGGGGATATTCAAGAGGCACACTACTCTGCTCAATTTCCATGAGCTTGGTTACCATAGCACAGTGCATTTTGCAATAAGTTGCAAGAATGGCACAAGGGAGGAACTCAGAAGATTCCTCATGGAGCATCCCAACATCAATACGCTCCATAGAGTAAACTTTGGATGGGACTTTGTAGCAGAGGCAGTATTCCACAATCTAGGTGAAGCAGAAGATTTCAAGCAGTTGCTTGTAGAGAGGTTCAATCCAACCCATATTGAGAGCTTTAATGTGGTTGAAGAACTGAAGAGGGAGAGTTTCCTCACTCATCCAAGTCATGTTCAATAACTAATGGAGGGATAAGAATGTTTCGAGCTAGCGGTAGCTATGCAAGCCCACTGCAAGAATTGCTAAGGTTTACTGTGGTAAGTGAGCACAATGTTGACATAAAAACAAAAAAGCTAGATGCAAACGATATAGAGGATATGGATGTGAGAGTAGAGAGAGAGGCGATTGTGTTTGAAGAATTCACGAAGCTTGGTGTGAGCTACCAAGGCAAGCTGATTGCTGGGTTCCACATACCGCCCAACACTGTGCTTGACCAAAAACATGACAAGGTGAAAGCAGTTCAAGTGAAGCAAGAGCCAAAGCTAGAAGAGTTACATATGGTGGTCAAAGCAGAGCATTTGGAAGGTGGGGGTGGGGGCTTCAATGTGTCCAAGCTTCTCTCTTGGCTAGGGATTCCTGCTGTGTACATAGCCCTGCACCCCAAGGGTACGATAAAGCCAGAGTTTCCAGGGGGCTTAGAAGTCAGACTAATAGAAGTAGAGGTTGAGAATGCCACACCAATGCTCAACCTCGTTATCCCAAAGGTAAAACGCAATGAGGAGTATGTTGTGAGCGATAGGAGGATAATCAAACACCCAAGAAATGATATGGATTACAATGGTGAGATAGAGCTCGAACCAGGTTTGGTGCTAATAGACAGTGTGGGATATGAGGGGCTAGTAAAGAGTGTCTTGAGGGCATATAACAAGCTAAAGAGCTCTGGCAAACAAATAACAGGCATGGCTGCACTAACTGAGAAAATGGCAGGTGACATTGCTTATGACATCATATCCAATGGCTTTACTCTGGTCATGAATGAGCGTGAGGTTTGTACCCATGCTAACAATCTCTCTAATTCCTTAAACTTAGAGCCATTCCATAGCGACGAGGTGAACTATGCTGCACTGTTCGTTGGTGTGTATTACTTAAGAGAACTAATGAAGCTAACCTCTGGGCAGTACCAGCCAATATTTGTAACTTTGGGCAAGCAAGGAAGCATGGTAGTGGATGCTCAAGGTAATGTGTACATCGCGGGCATACTAAGACCAGAGCAAGAACCAGAGAACACACTTGGCGCAGGAGACGCTTACACCACAGGTGTAGCAGTGTGTGAATTTGCTGAAAAGTGCTATGGCAGGGGCTACGGGATGGAGGATGTTATGAGATTTGCAACAGCAATAGCAAGGGCAAAGATTGATGAGAGGCTTGAGTTAAGCTATGTGTCAGAATTGCTTAGTGAGAAGCTACAGTTTGCAATGCTACCAAAACCAATTGAGCATTATGCAAGAAAGGTGATTTTCAAGCAAGGGGCTAAGGATGTGAACAATGAAGTGGAGCTTGCACTAAAGCACAGTAGTGGCAAGCTCAACTATTACATACCAACCTCAAAGGTGATGGTCAAATGCTAGAATTAAAGATACACTCTCACAGAGAGAAGCAACCAAACGATAAGGAGTTTGAATACTGGGTTAAGATACCGCTAGAGCTGATCAATGGGGCTGTATTAAGCATCGCCAACAGAGGTGAGCTGAACCATTCCTCTGGTTTGGTCAGGCACTTAATGGACGAAAATGGCAACATGGTTGCATTCAGTGGGGTACGAATAGAGAGTGATAGGGTAATAACTGACAAAGAGGAGCTACGCAAGTATCACTGGAGCTATGATACGCATCTCAAGCATATGGGGCTAATTGACGAGACTGGTAAGCCCACAAAGACTGCAATTGTGATAGGCAACAGGGACCTGGGCAACAACTTCTGGCACATTGCGTGGGAGAGGGGTGAGCAAGAGCCTTTGTTTTATCTGTTAAAAGAGCCGATTACTAAGCGCATATATCATTGCTTTGTTGTCTGGGAACATGGCGTGCTTGGTATAGAGGAGTTTAGATTTGATTCAGAGCATAGAGTTTACAGAGCCAGGACAGGCATTGAAGTGAGTGACACTGTTGATTGGCTCGTCTCAGGAAAGCCCTTGGTAATTGAAGGCCAGCCATTAAACCTGGGTGATCCAAGAGTTGTTGAGCAGTTTTATGATATAAGGCATGTAATACACTTCAACTACAAAACCCAGCTCACTTATATCCAAGGGCTAAGCAAGATTCCAGAACTCAATAGACCAGGCCTAACCGATATGCGTATTCTTGAATACATCTACGCAAACTATCCAGAGGAGTTTGGTGAGAGGGCGATTGAGGTTTTGAACTCGCCAGAAACAAAGCCAGCAAGATATTACTTCAATGCAGTAGGGTTGAGCGATAGAGAGCTCATAATTTGTCAAAAGTTTGCTAGCCTTGAAGAGCTTGCCAATTTTATGATAGAGAAATTGGGTGTGAAAAGAGCAATAGTGCTGGATGAGGGTGGTTCTGTGGCAACTTGGGCATCCTACCATGGACCAGATGGAGGGTTTGAAAATGTTAGCTCATACTTCAGACCAAGTGCCCTCTCATTGATTGGGTTTGAATTGGTGGAATCAAGATGAAGCCCAAGCTCAAGGTGCTGGTAGTGGGGAACGCCACAATAGATGCCTACCCAAGAGCCATTCGTCACAACATAGAGGGCTCTGTGGTACACATACATGACAGTGTTGAGGGAAGAAAATTAGAGATAATATGTGAAGAAGAGTTGAGAAAGGGCGGGAAACACTTTGCTAGAGAACATCTCTTTTTCCAGCTACAGGGTGTGCTTTGCTCAGAGAAGTTTGGTGGGGGCGGGTTAAATTCGGTCAGAGAGCTGTCAAAGATAGTGGATTGGGAGCTGAGCTACCTAGATATGTCTACACCGAGTTTGGATACGAGAGAGCCAGGCAGAACCATAGCAGGGTATCTAAGCTCTATGCATATTACACCCATATTCCTCTCAACAAGACCAGTCCCGTTGAATCTTGTGTTGGGCACCAGAGATGACAAAGTAATCATCAAAAGCCCACTCCAAGAGCAGGTAGGGGTTTGGACACCAGAAAATAATGACCTCAAGAAGATTATAGGGTTTATAATAAATCATATTGGTTATGATGCCATTCTCTTCAATTCAATAAAAGATGAAGGGCTGGCTGAGTACATCATTGAATCAGAGCCACAAAAGATGGCAGTTATCACAAGGTCGCTTGAGCCAGAGTTTGTGTTAAGCAGGGTGCTACCAGAATGCTTGTGCCAGTTTAACTATGATGAGTTTGGTTATATCATTTACAATGAGGTAATAGGTGACGAGGAGGAGAGGTTTGAAGCAGCAATAGAGGGAATCCAACAACTCAGGTCAAAACACAAGCTTGAGTATCCTGTGTTTGTTACTTTGGGTAAAAACGGAACGCTTGTTGCAGACAGGCACCAAACATACCATATAAGGTTAAACACCAATAAGTATTATGAGGTGCAGGAGTTTATCAGAAAGAACTCCACAGATCTAACTGGCGCAGGTGATGTGTTCGCAGCCCATGTTTTTAAGGCATGGTTGCTTGGTTACGGCTTACTATACACCGCGGTGATGTCAAGCATGGGGGCTATAAAACACCTGGGCTACCATGACTTAAAGCCAAGTGACTTTTGGGTGGGTGTAGCCACATCACAAAAACCAAGCAAATATTGGGTTTATGGGAGTGAAAATATTTAAACTAGAGTTGCTCACAAAATACAATGCAGCTTGAGTGGGAGGTAGAGACGTTCTCAGCATACAGTTCTTACAGAAAGCCATTTGCAGGACTCAATGCAAGTATAATTAGAGATGTAATGGGTGCGTATGCCAAGCAGCCCATACTCGAAGTAGGAAGTGGGCTGGGTGAGCTACTTTCGCTTGTGCCAGAGTACAGGGGCAAGCTAATTATGTCAGATGTGAGCTTCAAGTTAATAGGAGAATTAATCCATAGCTATCCAGAAACAGAAGTGGTAGAAGCTGACTTGCTTAAACTCCCGTTTGAAGCTGGGAGCTTTGGGTGTGTGGTCGGCTTGTCTGTGCTCGACATTTTCATTGAGCTTGAGAGTGCTGTAAGAGAGATATGGCGAGTGCTACAAAGCAATGGCTATTTGATACACTTCCAAGACCTAGGAGCAAACCCCTATGTGCCCATTGAATACTACCAAGCCAAAGGCAAGGTGGCCTTGCCTGTATTGGACACACAAGGTATACATACCCAAGTGGCAATACTCTCTCGCGAACAAGCCACCCAAGCATTAAGCTATGCTATTGGGACACCCCAGAAAGAGTACATTGAGCAGGCTATTGAGAACCCTTTGGAAGCGTACAAAACTCTGGTGGAAGATACCAGTTTGGGTTCCATATGTAACTCAAGAGACATAATCGGTGCTAACACCTGTTTGGTGAGGGAGTATTTTGAAGACGCAAAGCTCTTATCTTTCAATGGGTTCTTTATGGAGCGACTGAGCACCGTGCTCAATCAATCGGGGTTTGAACTGGTTGTGTTTGGTCCCAAAAGTGCTTCGGTTGTGAAGATTAGAGCTGGAGAATTCGAGCAATTCCCACAATGCAATGAATTTTGGAACGATACAGGGATTCTTAGAAGCAACCACAACTCCAACCTCCCAAAGAACACAGTGAAGCTTGGCTCTACACTCCTGGTTAGTGTGGCAAGAAAACCCTAAGCAGAGAGCTCAGATTTGAGTTGGTTTATCCTTTGCTTTAGGTTCTCTATTGTCTTGGAGTTGTCCTGAGGCATCAGCAGCTCACCGCACTCAGGACACCTAAACCCATACTCTGCCGCCTGATCAAAATCCAACCTAATGCATGCATTCTTACACATGAAAAAACCATTTGGGTTTCTCTCCTCTCGCTCAAGCCGCTCCATAAGCTTCTGGAGTTTCTCCTTCCTCAGTTTTATTGAGAGCTCGATAAAGCC
>QMQS01000026.1 GCA_003650585.1 Candidatus Woesearchaeota archaeon | reverse complement strand
GTTTTGTTAAGAGCCGAATGCTCTACCAGGCTAAGCTATGGGCCCCTCGAAACCCCCCAAAACCACCATTCAAATATAAATCTTTTGCTTTAGAGGAAAAGGCCCCACTTTTTCATTCGAGTGGGAATCTAAAGAAGCGGTAGCTCTTTTGTGAGTTCATCCAATACCTCCTCTTCTACAGGTCCTATGGCTAGGCATGTGACTGTGGGTCTTTTGAAGAATGTCTTGGCTTGGTCTGTTATTAAGGCTGTTGGTAGTTGCTTTGCTTTGGCCATTCGCAGATATCTCTTTAATTCTGCAAGGTTTTCTACCTTCAGCACAACCTTTTTGGCACCCTCTAAGCGCCACTCGTCCACAATCCATTGCTCTGCTTTGAGTGCTGCTTCTAATGAGGCATGAGCCACCTGAGCAGCGGTCTTACCCTTGGGCATACCCAAGTCACGCCTCACCAGGATTGCCTGTTTGTATCTCATAGAGTTCTGGATAAAGCCACACTATAAAAACCTTTTCAAAAAGTTTAAAAATTAACGACAGATGAGGGTTTAGAATGGAGTTCGTCCCAGCCACTGAGCAAGACTTGCCAGAGATTAAGCAGATGGCAAACCAATCATTGAAGAGTCAACACTCACTCCAATTCTTCTTGAATCATCTCAAGGATTTCTTCTATGTGGCAAAGGAAAAAGGCAAAATCCTTGGATTTATAATTGTGAGGGGTAAGCGGTTGGTGCTCATAGTTGTTGACAAGTCTGCAAGACGTATGGGCCTGGGTAGTAGTTTGGTTGAGTTCGCTTTGCAACACTTTCCTGAACTGGAGTTAAAGGTGAGGGCATCAAATAAGGGGGCGATAGAGTTCTATAAGCGCACTGGTTGGGAGTTGGTTGGTGAGGCAAAGGTGGGTTACAGAAATGGAGAAAAGGGCTTTGTTTTTCGTAAGAGGGCCACTAAAAAAATTTAAATATGTGTTGGGGCATAGCAGAACTCTATGAACTGGAGGTTCTATAAAGGCTTCTCTATTTACGAGAATGGGTCAGGGCCTGTCTATGCTACACCACACTCCGGACCTGCGATTGAGATTCCTACTGTGAGGGATGATAATTCTGACACAGTTGCGAGTTTATGCTGGATTAAAACAGGGGGGACGCTTGTGATTGGTACAATTACAAGAAAGAGAATATGGGGTGTTGATTACAATAGAGACCCGCCACCCATGAAGTTGGCTATCTCCATGTACCCTGAATTTGTTGCTGATAAAAACAGAGACAAACTGAGGGCTTTTAGGGACAGGTACGCATTTGTTGCAAAAAGCAGGAGCGATTATGAAGAGAGACTAAGGATATACAATAGTTTCTGGAGCACAGTGGGTAATCTTGGTTCTGTAATAATCTTAATCCACAGAAAATTCGGAAGAATAAAGAATTACCCGAGTGTGATGGACATTGTGACTTATGAGGGCAGGGGAGTGGATTCTGCCACTATATCAAGAGTGGTTCAAGAGATTAACCAGAAGTACGGCAAATCATTGAGGGGTTTGGCTCCATATTACAAACGGTTTGTGATGACAGAAACATTGAGGGTTGTGTCAAGAATCGAAAGGATTTTCGGTGGGTTTGGGCTTGAGAATCTAGAGGCAGAGTACAAGGTGTGGCTAAAGCAGGACCTCAGTGTGATAGAAAGATTGGCTGATCCAGAGGTGGTGCAGCAACTCAAACAGAAATTTAACAAGCGGAACTTTCTTGCCGCTGTTAGGAATGTATTGAGTAAGAAGATACCACCAGTGGTTACAATAGAGAATTTCTTCAAGGGGAGGAAAGCCCTTTCTATGAAATCCAAGTTCTTTAATCGCCATTTTTTAATCATGGAGGCAGAGGTAAATGCCTTTTTGGGTTGTTGGCATCCCCACCTGGCTGCAAATATTATCACAGACATTGTTAATATGCTTAGAGGGGCAAAGTTGTACAAGCATTTGGGGATAAGGCAAACCCGCATGGCAGATTTTATGACATAAAATTTATATACCTTATTATCAAAAATCCAATGGGCAAAAGGGTGATTCATATGAAGCAGATGAGGGTATTATTTGTATTGTGTGCGTTAGTAATTCTTTTGGGGTGTACCACACCCAAGCAACTGCAAGAAAAGCCTCAAGCTGAGCTCTCAACAGAAACAGAACACACAAAATTATACTGGTTCATACCAGATGGTGTAAGGGCGGAACCCTACTTGTTCAAGATTTATGAGTGGGCTGAGCAGGGCTTGTTACCAAATATAAAATGGATGATGGAGCATGGTTCATACGGGTACGCAATGCCTGTTTATCCAAGCCACACACCAGTGAATTTTGCCACCCTCTTCACGGGTGCTTATCCAAAAACCCATGGTGTTTCAGACGGACCAATGCGCACTATTGGCAAGCCACTTGACAAAGTTGCTGTGGGTGGCTTTCGCTCAGTTGCCAAGTGGGTGGACCCCATATGGGTAACACTCGAGAATAATGGCCTTAATAACATCACATTGCTAGCACTTCCTGGCTCAACACCCCCAGAGTTGAAGCATGGCATTACAATAAGAGGTAGATGGGGCGGCTGGGGTGCGGATTTCCACGCCATAAACTTTGAATCTGCAGGCAACCTTGAACAAAGGATTAAACAGGGTAGGGCTGCTAGGTTGTTCTTCTTTGGACCTCAGCTTACCCAGTACATCAACCCCGTCAATGCCACTGGCTGGATAGAGATTGGCTCATACTCTAAGCCACTGGAGATAGCAATGACAGCATGGGGTGGAACCCTCTACGGGCTTATAATAGACACCACAGACGACAATGCCACAAATTATGATAGATTAATTGTGTCATTGGATAAGTCCAAAGTACTTGCGCAACTCAACCAGGGTGAGTGGTCTGATTGGTTGCCGATAGACCTCAAATGGGGAAACCAAACTGTTTCAACCCAGGTGAGAGTAAAGGTAATTAAACTCGAGCCAGATGGGTTCTTTAGAGTGAGATTGTTCTATAACAATCTCAACGAGTACAACACTGAGCCAGGTAAAGTGGCAAAGGCAATAATCCACAGTGTGGGGCCAATGATGGACTTTGTTGACAATTTCCCACCACAGCTGATATACTACCCTGAAGACAAGCAAACCTTTTTAGAAGAGATGAACATGACCTTTGATTGGCACACAAAGACCACGGATTTCATTCTAAGTACGTATAAACCAGAGATATACATAAGTGACATCTATTCCCCAAACCAGATGCTCACCTCTAGGTGGTGGATGGGTTACATTGACCCCAATAGCCATCGCTACAATGATATAGATGACGCTGAAAGAGCTGCCTTATGGGATGAGGTGCTCAGCATGTATAAGAGGGTTGATACTATCCTTGGCAAGCTTATCGAGCACGCAGACAACAACACAGTGATTGTGTTCAGTTCTGACCATGGGGCAGTACCATTAAACAAATGGGTGCACCTAAACAACCTCTTTGCCCAGAAAGGGTGGCTCAAGTTCTCGATAGATAACACCACAGGCGAGCCCATAATAGATTGGGAAAATTCTAAGGTGATTTACCTTAAGTTCGACAATATCTACATAAACCCCAATGGTTTGGCAGGCAATTATGAGAGAGCGTCTGGACCAGAGTACGAGCAATTGAGAGAGGAAGTGAAGCAAGCAATAGAAGAACTGGTCGACCCAGAAACAGGGTATCATCCTGCTGTGGCTGTGGTTAAGTGGGAAGAGGTGGCTGAGAGATTAAAACTACCACCTGAGAGAATAGGCGATCTTGTCGTGGCGAATATGGCTGGTTATGGTTGGAACGAGGAGATGACATCTGACCTGGAGATATTTACAGTGCCTCTAAAGAGCGGGTATAAACAAGCGATAATCTCCAATAAAGCGCTAGGCATGTGGGCCCCGTTTATGATTGTTGGGCCAGGTGTAAAACGGGGTCATTTCATCCAAGAGCCAATAGAGATGGTGGATGAATACCCAACCATAATGACAGCCTTAGGTATGCCTCTGCCGGAGTTTGTTGAAGGCAAGGTTGTTGAAGAGGTTTTCACATGAAGAAAACCCTTTTTCTAATTTTTCTAATTCTCCCTTTACTCCATGCTTGCTCCACTCAAAGAACCACCACTTTGTACGGGCTAAGCGTGCCTGGTTTGGAACAGTTTCAGGTTGTAACTGGTGTTGATACAAGTGTTTTATCCCTCAACAACATAACTATAGAGATAGGGTATATTGGAGCTATGACACGAGAGGAAGCAGAATTGCAACTTCAAAAAAAATCAGAGTTAATACACGGCTTGTATACCAATATGCCCAACCCCTATCCTGGCTTGATATCAGACGAGATTGTGTGTGGGGAGGAGTTCAAGCCAGAGCTCGTGCTCAATGGCACAGAGTTATACATAGAGGGATATGTCACTCCTAGGAGAACCTTTGGTGCCTGCTCGTTTGATTTAATAGCATACAGGGCTTTTGTGAGATACCTCTACTGTAATGGAAACCTGGTTTACATAAAGGGGTTTGTCCCACTAAACGATACCCATTCAAGTGAGATTGCTAAGCAAATAGTGGGGGCTACCTCTTGCCCTTAGAAAATCTCAACCAGTTCTCTGTTGAGTTGTACCTTGTTGGTGTTGCCTACTGAGCTTTTCTCAACAATGCCCTTGTTTATTAATCTGTTTAGCACTCTGTGGGTTTTTACCCTTGACCAACCCATCTCCTTTGCCAAACTGGCTTGGTTTAGAGTGCCATTATGCTTAATTAATTGCCTAACCAAGTCCCTTTCATCAGGGGGTAGAAAATTGAGTGTGGCAGCTACCCTTTTGGAATAATCAGCCTTCTCTTTTGTGAATCTTGTTGCCAAAATGTAATAGACCAAACCCCCCACAAAGAACCCTAGTGAGGATAGGAGCACAATGATTACTGGGATTGGCACCACACACCCGCAAGCCCTCCCCTTGTTTATTGCATCAGAGACATAATAAACACTGAAAGCCACTAAAAATATGAAGAGGGCGAGGATCGAGAAGACCAGTACAATATTACGGTATATCCTATTTATTTCATTCAATGGTTTCATTTTTTGTAACATACCTTTATAAACTGTTTCACTTATTGTTATCCTATCGTTTATAAAACATTCGGTGATGTCAATGGTATCAAAGGGTTTAACACTAAGTATTATGGTTTTGTTGTTAGCCGCTGTGCTAACCCCTATCACCTTTGCACTTGACCAAGAGCAGCCAGAGGTGGTTTTGAGGTTATTCTGGGGAAAGGGATGCCCACACTGTGCCAAGGAAAAGGAGTTTCTCAAACACTTAGAAGAGAGCGACAAATACCCCGGGCTTAGGATTATCGAGCATGAGGTCTATCACAATGAGTCCAACCAAGAGTTGTTTAAACTCCTGGCAGATGCATATGGTAAAAGGGTTGAGGGCGTGCCAACAACCTTTATCGGTGATAGTGTTATAGTTGGCTATGGGGATTATATGAATACAGGGAAGAAGATTGAGAGTAAGATAGAGGAATGCATACACCAAGGGGGCTGCAAAGACCCATTAGAAAGAATCCAACAGGGTGAGACACCCCAAACAAACCAGAGTTCAAACAATGGCGGTGTGGTTACTCTACCAATTATTGGCACTCTTGATACCACCAAGGTTTCATTGCCTGCGTTCACAATAATAATCGCTGCACTGGACAGCTTTAATCCATGCGCATTCTTTGTTTTGTTGTTCCTATTGAGCATGCTAATCCATGCAAGGTCAAGGGGGAGGATGCTGATTATTGGTGGCACCTATGTGTTCTTCTCTGGCTTGATTTACTTTGTTTTCATGGCTGCATGGCTGAACATATTCATTCTTGCCGGCAATCTCAAGATAATAACACTGTTGGCTGGGGCAATCGCTGTGTTTATTGCACTCATAAACATCAAGGAGTTCTTCTTTTTCAAAAAGGGCATTTCCCTTACAATACCCGAGAGTGCCAAGCCCAAGTTGTTTAAGAGAATGAGGGAGATGCTCAAGGCAAGTTCTCTTGCTTCAATGTTGGTTGCAACTGTGGTGCTTGCTGTCTCAGCCAATGTGTACGAGCTCTTGTGCACTGCTGGGTTTCCAATGGTATTTACGAGGATTCTTACACTACATCAACTATCTAAATTGGGTTATTACCTCTACTTGGTGCTATACAATGTGATTTATGTCATTCCTTTGTTTATAATTGTACTACTCTTCACTCTTACACTGGGCGCAAAGAAACTCACAAAGGAGCAGGGCGAGGCATTGAAACTCGTTTCAGGTTTGATGATGCTTGGTTTGGGTGCCCTCCTATTGTTAAAGCCAGAGGCACTCAACAATGTGTTCGTGGCAATAATACTGCTTGGCTCTGCTGTGTTGGTGTCTGCATTGCTGATATTAGCCAAAAGGATAATTTCAAGGAAGGTGAAGAAAAATGGATGAAGAATTGCCTAAGGGGCTGCTATACAATGATAACCATTCATGGGTAAAAGTCAATGGTGATGTGGTAGAGGTTGGTATAACAAAGCCATTTGCTAACTCAGTCAAAGAGTTTGTTTACATTGAGTTGCCTGAGCAGGGCAAAGAGATAAAAAAGGGAGAGACCTATGTTAGTATGGAATCAGTGAAGTGGTCGGGGCATCTCGAGTCGCCTGTGAGTGGTGAGATTGTTGAGGTTAACAATGCCCTCTTTGATGAGCCATCCCTGCTCAACCAGGACCCCTACAAACACTGGATAATGAGGGTTAAGTTGCTCGATAAGGATGAGCTTAATGGACTGATGGATGCAGACCAAGCATTGGCAAACCTTAGTTGCAAATTGGGGTGATACACAATGGGAGAGTACAAGGAGTTACTCAAACAGATACACAATTCATTGAAGAAATTCTCACAAGAGACACCTGCCCAAACAGAGGGTTTTATGGACCTTATGAAGGGTGTTGAGAAGCGTGGGGAGCTAAGTGAAAAGCAAAAGGAATTAATAGCGGTTGCATGTGCAGTCATAAGCCAGTGCAAATGGTGCATAGCTTTCCATGTGGATGCAGCACTCAAGGCAGGAGCAACTCGGGGTGAGGTGTTGGAGTCTGCTTGGATGGCTGTGCTTATGGGTGGGGGTCCAGCCCTAATGTATGCCCAGTGCGTGCTGGAGGCGCTTGATGAATTCGGTGCCTGAGTGGATAAGGATAAGGGAATTTGACAGATTGGCATACAGGCAAGTTCTTGCATTGCTTCAGAGCCACAGAGTCAACACTGTTTGTATAGAAGCCAATTGCCCCAACCGCTATGAGTGTTTCTCTGAGGGCACTGCAACCTTTATGATACTCGGGAATATATGCACAAGAGCTTGTCGCTATTGCAATGTTGCTCATGGCAAACCTGCCCCTGTTGACCCAGGCGAATGCGAGAGGATTGCTCAGGTTGTGGAGGGGTTAAAGCTGGGGTATGTGGTGATTACCTGTGTGTCTCGAGACGATTTGGAGGATGGTGGCGCAAGGCATTTCGTCGCAACAGTTGAGGCAATACGCAGGAGAAACCCCGAATGCAGGGTTGAGTTGCTAATCTCTGATTTCAATGGTAACACAGAGGCTTTGAGGAGGGTGGTTGCTTTGAAGCCAGATGTGATAAATCACAACATTGAGGTTACAAAGCTGCTCTTCAAAACGCTTAGACCTAAGGCGAGTTATGAGCTATCTCTAAGCATACTAAAACAAATAAAGGAGTGGAACAGTGGCATAGTAACAAAAAGCGGATTGATGCTGGGGTTGGGTGAAACTTGGGATGAAGTCTTGGTAACATTGAAGCACCTAAGAGGCGTTGGGGTTGATATCCTCACCTTGGGACAGTATCTCCAACCCTCGCCCAACCATGCCCCTGTGATAAAGTACTACACCCCTCAAGAGTTTGAGCTTTTAAAAGAGCTTGCTCTGGGCATGGGTTTTGAGAGCGTTATTGCCGGACCCATGGTTAGGAGCTCGTACCATGCTAAGATGGCCCTAAAAAAATGAAATGGCGTTTACTACCCATGATGGAACTCAACGGTGCAATGCAGATGGCAATAGATGAGGCAATACTTACAGCGAGAGCAAGGCACAAGGTGCCAAACACAATACGCTTCTACACATGGAAACCAAGTTGTGTTACAATTGGCTATTTTCAATCAGCCCAGCAAGAGGTTGACCTGGAGAAAGCAAAGCAAGCAGGTGTGGATGTGGTTAGGCGCTACACTGGTGGTGGGGCTGTGCTGCATGATAATGAGGTGACATATTCTATTGTGCTTACTGAGTCAGATGTGCCCAGCAACATAATAGATTCATACAAAAAGCTCTGTCTGCCAATAGTGTATGCCCTAAGGTTATTGGGTCTAAAAGCAGAGTTCGCACCGATAAACGACATACTTGTTTCTGGCAGGAAGATATCTGGCAATGCCCAGACAAGGAAGCAAGGAGTGGTGTTGCAGCACGGTACACTCTTGCTTAAAGTGGACATTGCAAAGATGTTCTCACTGTTGAAAGTGCCGAATGAGAAACTCAGGGACAAGGTGATTGAGCGTGCAAGTGCGAGGGTTACATCCTTGGAACAAGAATTAGGGAGAAGCGTGGCTGTGGATGAGGTTATAGCAGCTCTGGAAAAGGGCTTTACTGCTGTGTTGGGAATATCCCTTGAGAGAGGCAAACTCACAAGATTTGAATCAGAATTGGCAAAAAGGCTTGCCAGAGAGAAGTACGCAACAAAGGAATGGAGCTTT
The DNA here is from genome assembly GCA_003650585.1 of Candidatus Woesearchaeota archaeon. Taxonomy (GTDB): domain Archaea; phylum Nanobdellota; class Nanobdellia; order Woesearchaeales; family B29-G15; genus B29-G15. Next base: position 2,211 of record QMQS01000026.1, on the reverse strand, counting down.
ATGAGATGAAACTAATCAACTATAAGGTGGAGCACGGTAAACTGCTTAGGATAAGTGTGGAGTTTCAAGGCGATAGGATTACTCAGATAAGAATAACAGGCGACTTCTTTGTTCACCCAGAAGAGAGCTTGTTTGAGATTGAGAGACTTCTCATAGGTAAGCGTGTGAATGAGATTAAGCCAGTGCTTAGATATTTTGTAAGAACAAAGGGCGTTCAACTTGTGGGTTTCTCTGTGGAGGACCTGGTTGAGGCATTAAACCTAGCGATGGTTGATAAAGAAACCCAAGCTTAGGGATACATCTCTCTTGCTTTTCTTAAGACTTCTTTTATTTCATCCCTCTCTTCTGTAGCCCTATATCTGAGCTCTTCTCTTTCATAGCCAAGTGAGAGAAGATTTGTGGCTATTGCAGTGAACACGAGCTCATTGGGTATTAAAGGTGCAAACCTGTAGCCACAGGCAAGGAGGAAGAGGGTTGAGGTTATGCCACCTGCTATCCTAAATCTCTTATTTGGGTCATAGTAATTCTCTTTGAAATACCTAATGCTAGTGGGTAAAGCAAAGACACCATAGCTTAACCCCTTTAGAAACTCTGACACTCTCCACACGAGTGTCTCCTGTGGTGGCTCCCTATCCTGCTGCATTAGAATGAGCAGCTTTAACCCCAGGTCCATGCTTGTTGGGTGTGAAAAATCATTTATATAGGTTTTGGGGTTTTTGTGCACCAACAATTGTTTTAGAAAGCTTTATATTATATCATTGTGCTTTTTTCCATTGATGGGGTTTTGCTATAAGCCAATCGGGGTAATCCATTCCAATTATAAGCAGAGGGTAGGGGTGCCGATACAAGGAGCGTTGTCAAAGGACTCGAGAGGGTGGGTGGAAGTAAAACCAGAATACAAAGCAGGGCTGAAAGACATTGAGGGTTTTTCTCATATCATCCTTGTATACCACTTTCACCTATCTAAGGGGTATTCATTGCTTACAAAACCATTTCTAGAGAATAAAGAGCACGGTGTGTTTGCAACAAGGGCTCCAAAGAGGCCAAATCCGATTGGTGTTTCTGTTGTTAGATTGGATAGTGTTAAAGGTAACATTCTCTACGTCAGTGAGGTAGACATAGTGGATGGCACCCCTCTCTTAGACATTAAACCATATATTGAGAGGTTTGACTTACGGGAGAACACAAGGAAGGGTTGGATTGGGAACAGGCTAAAGAACATCACTGAGCACCATGCAGACCACAGGTTTGATTGATATTATGTTTAGGAGGAGTTGGGGATCCAGGCTAAGAAATATTAATAAGCAGGAAATCCTTATTTTAATCCAATGGAGATAGAAAAACTCAAAGGGTTGAGTGTAGGGTCTAAACTTAAGATTAATGGGGCTGAGTATGAGGTTGTGGATATAGATAGGGGCATAGAACCCTGTGAAGAGGTGAAGGAGTGGACATTGAAAGACAAAGAGGGGAATGAGTATCTGCTTCAGATGGTTCTTGGTAGTATCCCTGATTTGTGGAGAATTGAAATTGACCCTATATCAAAGAGACCCATATTTAGTGATAAAAATCTGATTGAAGTGCGTTCTATCGAGTTTTAAGCCCTGCCTAAAGCACGCTGAATCTACTCTAAATTATTGAGTAAATCTTGAGCTTTAGACCTCACTTCTTCATATGCATCCCCAGAGAATACAGGCAAATTAGCAATTATTGTTAAAATTTCTTTGTTTTGTTGGACACTTGGGTTCTCTAATAAAGAGTTGGCAAGTAAAGGTTGAATATCTGAGGAAAGAGCTTCTGCAATTTTTAGGAGAGTTTCGTTCGGAGTATCAGGGTCTTTTGCCAATAGAGGTAAAAATGCGTATTGGTAAACCCAACTATCTCTGGATTTTAGTTTGTTAAAAAATTCATCAGTAAAGAGGTAGCTATCGCTTGAATCGAAATCATACATTTGCAGGTTGCTTACATCAAAATCATCATAGTTGTTAATAGAAATCCATGCGATTTTGTTGTTATTTTTTATACCTGTGGCTCTACTAAAAAAACAACCAGAGGGACAATCCTGTGGTTCCCCATAACTAATTTGGAACACTTTTATGTTTTCTTCGGGGATATCAATCAAGATGTTTACCCCTTGCATTTTTGGGAAATCGAAACTATTTACAAAAGTTTCTATAGGAGAAGATGTTGGGCTTGTTGGAGGTTGCTCTGGTG
>QMQS01000025.1 GCA_003650585.1 Candidatus Woesearchaeota archaeon | reverse complement strand
TGGGGCTCAACCCTGTGGTTTGAAAATGACAGATGTCTTCCTAAACGGGCGTTTCATCGGAACCGTAGACAACATAACTCAGTTTGTGGAGGATATCATAAACGAGAGGCGTAAGGGCGGGCTCAGTAAGAATGTGAGTGTGAATTACATAGAGGGCTTGGATGAGGTACACATTGAGAACCTCAGTGGGAGGTTGAGGCGCCCACTGATTGTGGTGAAGCAAGGTAAGCCACTGCTTACTGAAGAGCACATTGAGCAGCTTTTGAAGGGCAAGATAACATGGTCTGATTTGGTTGAACAGGGTGTGATTGAGTATCTGGATGCTGGAGAAGAGGAGAACGCCCTCGTGGCATTTTATGAGGATGAGATTACAGAGGAAACAACCCACCTAGCCATCCACCCAATGGATATGTTCGGATTAACAACAGCTCTGGTGCCCTACTCAAATTTCTCAACCACCCAAAAGGTCAACACTGGCTCAAAGAACCAGAAGCAAGCCCTTGGGTTTTATGCTGAGAATTTCCTCATAAGAATGGACATGGACACTAATCTTTTGCACACACCCCAACGCCCGATTGTTAAGTCAATAATGCACGATATAATGGATTACGATAGCCACCCCTCTGGTCAGAATCTTGTTGTGGCGGTGATGAGTTACAAGGGCTATAATATGGAGGATGCCATTGTCCTCAACCAGGGCTCGATTGAGCGGGGTATGGGTCGCTCCAGTTACTATCGCCCACTGATAGCTGAGGAGCTTAGGTATGCTGGTGGGCTGCTTGATGAGATTTGCATACCTGATAAAGATGTGCGAGGTTACAAGAGTGAGGAGGACTACAGGTTGCTTGAGGAGGATGGTATAATATACCCAGAAGCTGAGGTGAACGAGGGCGAGGTGGTTATTGGTAAGACCTCTCCACCGCGATTCCTGAGCAACCTGGGAGAGTATCAACTTGCCACCACCACAAGGCGTGAGTCATCTGAGTACCTCAAGCATGGTGAGAAGGGAAAGGTGGATTTTGTTGTTCTAACAGAGAATGAGGAGGGCAACAAGCTGGTTGAGGTTAAGATAAGGGACGAAAGGATACCAGAGATTGGAGACAAATTCACCTCAAGACACGGTCAGAAGGGGGTTGTGGGGTTGATAGTGCCACACGAGGATATGCCCTTCACAGCCAGTGGTTTGGTGCCAGATCTTATCTTCTCGCCAATGGGAATACCCAGCAGGATGACAGTATCGCACCTAATAGAGATACTCGCGGGTAAGACAGGAGCATTGGCTGGGAGGTTTGTGGATGGTACTGTGTTTGACTCAGAGGAGCAGCATGACCTTAGAGAGGAGCTGAAGAGATTGGGTTTCAGAGAGAATGGGACCGAGACAATGTACGATGGTATTACTGGGCGGCAGTTCCAGGTTAAGATTTACATAGGTGAGATGTACTATCTAAAGCTTAAGCATATGGTTGCCAACAAGATTCATGCCAGGGCAAGGGGACCAATACAACTGCTTACGAGGCAACCCACAGAGGGTAGAGCAAAGGGTGGTGGTTTGAGATTGGGAGAGATGGAGAAGGACACATTCATTGCTCACGGTGCTTCACTCCTGTTGAAGGAGAGATTTGACTCTGATAAGACCCTTGTGCCTGTGTGCCAAAAGTGTGGCATGATAGGAATACATGACGCGTATAGGAATAGAAAGTATTGCCCTGTTTGTGGGGATGATGGTGAGATAGAGTTTGTGGAGATGTCTTATGCATTCAAACTCTTGCTTGATGAGTTGAAGTCATTATGCGTATACCCACAGCTGGTGTTGGGTGATAAGTACTAATGGCGAGGTAAAAATGTTCAATCCAAACATTCCGGTTTACAAGAAGATTGAGAAGATAGTATTCAAAACACTCTCGCCTCAATTGATAAAAAAGATGTCCTCTGCTAAGATTGTCACGCCTGAGCTTTATGACAAAGAGGGCTACCCTGTTGATGGTGGGCTCATGGATGTTCGCTTGGGTGTGATTGACCCAGGGCTGAGGTGCGGTACATGCGGTTCACGCCTTAAAGAGTGCCCAGGTCATTTTGGGCATATCTCTCTTGCCAGGCCTGTCATTCATGTGAAATTTGTGAGGACAATCCACAACTTCTTGCGTGGCACATGCCAAGAGTGCTCAAGGGCTTTGATTGACGACAAAAAGAAGAAGGAGTACCTCAGAGTGCTTAGGAAATGTAGGGCAGAGAAGCCAGACCTCTATTGGAACAAGGTGGCTGAGATAGTTTCAGAGATGACTAAGGTGAGCAAATGCCCGCATTGTAATGCCAAGCAGAAGGAGATATCGCTTGAGAAACCCACCACTTTTGTTGAGAAGGATACCCAAACAAGAATCTCGCCAATAGAGATAAGGAGCAGGTTTGAGAAGATACCTGATGAGGATTGTGAGCTGTTCGGCTTGAATCCAGATGCCTTGAGACCAGAGTGGATGATACTCACTATACTACCAATACCGCCTGTTACTGCTAGACCCAGCATTACACTTGAGTCTGGAGAGAGAAGCGAGGATGATTTAACGCACAAGCTTGGCGATATTGTGAGAATAAACCAGAGGTTGTTTGAGAACATCAATGCAGGTGCGCCAGAGATTATTATCGAGGACCTTTGGGATTTGTTGCAGTACCATGTGACCACCTTCTTTGACAACAATATCTCCCAAGTGCCACCAGCACGCCATCGCTCTGGGCAGCCACTAAAGACCCTTTCTGAAAGGATTAAAAGCAAGGAGGGAAGGATACGCCGGAATCTCGCTGGTAAGAGAACCAATTACTCTGCAAGGACAGTGATATCACCTGACCCTTTGCTGGAGTTGTATGAGGTTGGGGTTCCATATGACATGGCGACAGTGCTAACAGTGCCAGAGGTGGTTACAGAGTGGAACATAGATTACCTCAAGAAGTTTGTTGAGCGTGGGCCTAAGGAGTATCCTGGCGCCAACTATATCGTAAGACCTGATGGAAAAAAGAAGAAGATTACTGATGAGACAAAGGAGCAGGCATTGGAGGAGCTTGAGCCTGGTTATATTGTTGAGAGGCATGTGATGGACGGTGATATAGCCCTCTTCAATCGTCAGCCATCCCTGCACAGGATGAGCATGATGTGCCACCGCGTTAAGGTGCTTAAGTATAAAACCCTGAGGCTCAACCCTGCTGTTTGCCATCCCTACAATGCTGATTTTGATGGGGATGAGATGAACCTCCACATACCCCAAACAGAAGAGGCGAGGGCAGAGGCAGAGCTTCTTATGTCAGTCAAATACCATTTAATCTCACCCAGATATGGCTTGTCGATAATTGGGTGTGTGCAGGACGCCCTGGCGGGCAATTACCTCCTAACGAGAAAGGATACAAAGATGCCTTACCACGAGGCAGTTGACTTATTGTTTAGTGCGGGTGTGACTGATTTCTCCAGATTGCCCAAGAAGCCTGAGGTCACTGGCAAGGAGATCTTTAGTGCTTTATTGCCTAGTGATTTTGATTTTATTGGTGAGTCAAAGGCCGTTGACATTGGTGAGAAAACCCGTGAGGTAATAATCAAAAAGGGCAAACTTGTTAAGGGCATACTGGATAGCAACAACCTCGGTCAAGGGGCAGGAATGATGCTCAGAAAACTCCACGAGATGTATGGCGAGGATGCTACCATAAAACTGCTGGGTAATATATTCAAACTCGGAATCCAGTTCCTCATGAAGCGTGGCTTTACTATTGCCATATCTGACATGGATTTGCCTAAGGAGGCAAAGCAGCAAATCCAGGCGACACTGAAGCAAGCAGAGGAGGATGTTAACAAACTAATCCAGAGTTATCACAGCAAGGAATTGAGGCCATTACCAGGGCGAACCAGAGAGGATACACTTGAGATTAAGATACTTGAGCGGCTAAACCAAGCCAGGGATGAGACAGGTAGGATTGTGGCTGAGTATGCTGACCCAGACTCTCACACAATGATAATGGCAATGTCTGGTGCTAGGGGCAAACTACTCAACCTTGCTCAGATTGCTGGTTCTGTTGGTCAACAGGCATTGAGGGGGAAGAGAATAAGCGGTGGCTACAGCCATAGAACCCTCTCAAATTTCCCCAAGGATTCATTGTCACCTGCATCCAAGGGTTTCATAAAGAGCAGTTTCAGCCAGGGTATGAGACCAGATGAGTTCTTTTTCCAGGCAATAACCGGAAGGGATTCACTCATGGACACAGCCCTACGTACCCCAAAATCAGGTTATCTCTACAGGAGGTTATCAAATGCAATGCAAGACCTCAAAGTGGAGTACGATCACACTGTGAGGGATGTTTCTAAAAAGATCATACAGTTCAGATATGGTGAGGACGGTATTGATGTCTCAAAGTCCGAGGGAGGTAAACTGGACATATCACCTGTAATCGATGAGGTGCTTGGCAAGTGAAGATTCCAAAACAATACCTTGAGGTGCTTCCAAGGAGTATAATAGATGATTTGGAGGCAGACCCTAGGTTCAAGAAGCTTACCCCTGCCAAACAAAAGCTTGTTTTGGATAGGGTGCTGGCTAAATACAAAAGGATGCAGATTCATCCTGGTGAGTGTGTTGGTATTGTGTCTGCCGAGTCCATTGGAGAGCCAGGCACACAGATGACACTCAACACATTCCACTTTGCTGGTGTGGCAGAGATGAATGTTACAGTTGGGTTGCCCCGACTCATTGAAATACTTGATGGTAGAAAGGATATCTCAACTCCGAGTATGGAGATATATCTTTTACCACCCTACAACAAGGGGAAAGACATAAAGAGAATAGCCAGTGAGATAAAAGAGGTTAGAATGGAGGAGCTTATTGCTGAGATCTCCCTGAATGTTGTGGAGTCATCATTAGAGGTTTCTCTAGATAAAGAGGCACTGGAGGAGCTTAGCATCCAGCCCAAGTTTGTTAAGACAGTGCTCGAGAAGCGTTTGCACGGTAATTTCAAGTGCGAGTTGGATGAGAAGAGCAACATAATAACAATCACATTAGGTGAGAAATCCAAAGACCTAAAGGCACTCTACAGGCTCAAAGAGAGCATAAAGAGCGTTTATGTGCGTGGGGTGAAGGGTATAACCCAGGTTCTGCCCATAAAGAAGGGTGAGGAGTTCATTATTGTGACTGCTGGTAGTAATTTCAAGGCAGTGCTGAAGAAGGAGTACGTTGACCCCCAACGCACCAGGACGAATGATATATTCCAGATAGAGGAAGTGCTGGGTATAGAAGCGGCTCGGGCGGCAATTGTTGAGGAGGCATACGGGGTAATCCAAGAGCAGGGTCTGAATGTTGATATAAGGCATCTGATGCTGGTTGCAGACACAATGTGTGTGAACGGGGTTGTGAAGGGGATAACAAGGTACGGTATTATAAGAGAGAAGACCAGTGTGCTTGCTCGTGCCTCTTTTGAGACACCATTGAGGCATATATTCAACGCGGCAAAAATCGGTGAGGAGGATGTGCTCAACTCAGTGGTTGAGAATGTTATGATAAACCAACCAGTGCCTGTGGGTACTGGATTGCCAGGATTGGTTACGAAGGTGAAGTGATATGGGTGTGGTTGAAGAGATTAAGCAGGGTATAGAAAAGGGGCTGCTTGTTATTGGTAAGAACTCTGTGCTAAAGGGACTCAAGCGAGGCAAACTTGCCAAGGTTTTCATGGCAAGCAATATTCCCGAGGCAGTTGAACTTGAGGTTACCCATCTTTGCGAGATTTCTGGAGTGAAGTACAAAAAGACCAAGATTACTAACAAGGAATTGGGTGCCTTGTGTAAGAAGAGTTACAGCATATCCATACTTGGATTGATGAGTGCGAAGTAAAATTGACAAAACTAAAATTTGACTCTACGGCATTGGCATACATGTCTCTCTTTGAGAGAATGACAAAGGCAAAGCTGAAGGATTGCTTTGTGGATTCCAACGGTGTGCTGGTTTTCGTTGTACAGAATGGTGATATTGGCAAGGCATTGGGAAAGCATGGCAAGATGGCAATGAAAATCACACAAAAACTCAACAGAAAGATAAAGATAGTTGAATATAGCCAGGATTTGATTAAATTTATAAAGAACCTCATTCTCCCATATACAGTTAATGCCATTGAGCAGGAGGATGATGTGGTGATACTAAAGAGCGATGACACTAGGGTTAAGGGATTGCTCATTGGCAAGAACGGCAAAAACCTCCGCAACTATGAGAGCATAGTCCAAAGATACTTTCCGATAAAGGAGATTAAGGTTGAGTGAAATGGGACGAAAAACCTCTGGCTTAAATGCTGCCAAGAAACTAAAGAAGCGTAGAAAGAAGAGTAGATGGCTTGATGCCAAGTACAAGAGGAAGGTACTCCGCTTAAAAGAAAAATCAGACCCGCTTAGGGGTAGCTCTCAAGCCAGGGGTATAGTGCTTGAAAAGATTCAGCTGGAGGCGAAGCAGCCCAATTCTGCTATGAGAAAGTGCGTTAGAGTTCAGCTGATAAAAAACGGTAAGCAAGTCACGGCGTTCTGTCCTGGAGACGGTGCCATTAAGTTCATTGATGAACACGACGAGGTAATCATAGAATGCATTGGTGGCAACAAGGGGCGTTCCAAGGGCGATATTCCAGGAGTGAGATGGCAGGTTATAAAGGTGAATGACCAGAGTTTGGATGCTCTGCTGAAAGGTAAGATAGAGAAGGCAAGGCGCTAAGGCACATAAACGCTAATACCTTTGTTCTTTATTACCATCGCTACCCTATCTAGTTTACCCAGATATTCACCGTCTATTTGGCAGGGTAGCTGCTTGCCCTCAATAAGTGCTTCAGTGCAATGGGCGTAGTGAGCTAGGGATGTGGGCTTTCCACGACGAATCATTATTGCTGCTTTGGTTATGTCCATCCGGCCTTTCAGCTTGTAGATGGCTGTTGATAGCAACCCGTCATCGATCTTGGCATGTGGGGCTGGGTAACATGTGTTTCTGGAGGAATAGCACAGCCCATTTGCCAGTGTTACAAGTTTAGCATGCTCTTTGCTCACCACTCTTCCGTCCAATTCTATTCTCGTGAAGGCATAGCGTGGATCTTTTAGCATCTCAACCAAGGCAGCCAAGGGGTATAGTACGTCTCTACTATACCACTCTTTCCTTGTTAGTGGTTCAGGTGATACTTTGAGCATCTTGTTTCTTGTTTTGAGTACATCTGCCACTATACCGGCATCAAACATATTAACGAAATAGCGTCTATCTGGCTCAATTAGCTCTACTAGGTCTATTGGTTTTGGTCTCATTTCATCTTTAGAGTAAGCCATAAGGGTGTCCTCTGGTGTGGCATGGAGCCCAAGAGGGATTTTTATGCCATTACCTGTGCCGCACAACACGAATAGAAATGGTGGGCACTCAGAGCTTTCTGCTTCGTATTGCCTTTTCACAGTGTCCACTACACTGTTTACTGTGCCGTCACCACCCAGAATTCCAATGTTTTTACCATCTGGCTTAAACCTAGGTATCTTTACTTCACCATCTCGTGTGAGCTCTGTATAAAGAATCTTGCTTTGTTTGTTTTTGGGTTGCCTCTTATTGGCTTGAGCAACGAGGTGTTCCAACAAACTCTCTAGTTGTGGTACACCTAGAGCTGCTCTGTTCACAATAAAATTAGTGGCCTGCATAAATGTTATTACTATGCGATGATATAAATACCTTACGGCTAACTAAATGCTTAACACAAATTTGAGGGGGTGTGCAAATAAAAACTAGTGGAATAGTGTTATACAACATCAGCCCATGGAAGTAAGATTTATATACCTGCTTAGGCTTATTTAAGCTATGAGGGTTGGGGCATGTGGGATTTGTTGTGAAACCTGTGGTTTATTTACTAAAGAAATTTGTCCTGGTTGTGAAAAGACAGAGGAGCATGTTCGGTTTCTTAGGGGTATTAATGCTAATTGTCCAGTTCTTGAGTGTGCTGTAAAGAATAAGGTTGATGTTTGTTCTAGAGACTGCGATAGATTTCCGTGTGAAAAATTTAGGGGTTGGCCCTTAGTGAATGATTGGTTAGAAATGTTCAAGAATAGGTTGAAATCTAAGAAATAGATAAGCAGAAAAATTGCTTAAACCTTGCTCAGAGAAATAACTATCTTGTGTTTGTTTATGCTATGCTCCTCACTATGCTCAAGCCTCTCTTTAGAGTTAAACCCAAGCTCTACAACACCACATTTTTTGGTTATCATCTGCTTCCACTTACTCAGCATTGCCACAAGCTCACTGCTGCATGCCAGGTTGAGTTTTATCTTGTGCTGCCTCTTGAGCCCTGCCTTCTTTCTGAGGGCTTGCACACGCCGCACAATTTCTCTAGCAAACCCCTCTGCCTCTAGCTCTGGGGTTATCACAGTGCTCAGATATGCCTTGCCATAATGACACTCACCAGAAACCCATCCAGTTGGCAGTACCTCTTCCACTATTAAGTCCTCTTTGCTCAACAAATGCCTACCTATGCGTAAGCCCTTAGTGCTGAGTTGCTTGACAACCTTCTCTGGTGGTAATTTCTGGAGTTGCTTTACTATCAGCTTGGTATCTGCACCGAACCTCTTACCAAGTGTGCTGTAATTTGGCTTAACTCTATACTCCACTTCAAACTTCTGCTTGACAGCTATCCTCTTTATATTGGTGTGCTCCTTTATCAGCCCCAGCAATGGCTTTAATTTACTGCTAAAGCTCTTGTCAGAGGGCACTATGACTGCCTCTAACATGGGCCACCTCACACCTCGCCCTGCCTTCTCTCTTGCTGAGAGCAATGCCTGGATAAACCCATAAGCCAAACCCATGCTCTCCTCTAATTTCTTGTCAATTAGGGCTTTGTTGGGCTTGGGCCAACTGCACAGATGCACAGAATCTTCCTTTAGCCCCAACTTTGGCTTGAGGTTTTGGAATATCTGCTCAGCTATGAATGGTGTAACCGGAGCCAAAAGTTTAATGCAATTGAGCAACACAGTGGCAATAGTATTAACAACGAGTTGCTTTGTGGCTGGCTCATTTATCTTATCTCGTGTGAACTGTATATAGCTTCGAGAGAGCTCAAGGAAGAGCTCCTCCAATTTTGTTGGCACCTTGTCAATATTAAACCCATCAAGCAGCTTGGTTACCTCAACAATGGTTGAATTCAAGCGTGATAAGATGTACCTCTCCTCAAGCTCTAGCCCCTCTGCATTCTTTATTGTTTTTAACTCAAGCCCATCTGAGTACTCCAATAGGTAGTTGTGTATGTTCCACAGCACCACCAAGCTCCTGTATTTGGTCTTGACATCGTCCATGTTGTAGTTTAAATCCAAGCCAGCATTTGCCCCACCTATGGAATAAAGCCGGAATGTGTCAGCCCCGTACTTGTTGACAACCTCTTGTGGGGATATAACATTGCCCAAGCTTTTGGACATCTTTCTACCGGCAGCATCCTGAACAAACCCATGCATATAGCAGCGCTTGAATGCTGGCTTTCCTAGGGCTACCATAGAGGTTACCAAAAGCAGATTGAACCAGCCTCTAATCTGGTCCTTTCCCTCAAGTATGAAATCTGGTGGATAGAGCTTTTTGAACAGGGCTTTTTTCTGGGGAAAGTCCAAGCAGTTCCAGGATGATGTACCTGCATCTATCCACACATCGAGTATGTCTGGGCAGCGCTTCATAATGCCACCGCATTTGCATTTCCAAACAAGCTCATCAATCCATGGTTTGTGAAGGTTCTCTGGCAACTTGCCTGCCTTTTCCTCAAGCTCCTTTAAGCTTCCAATAACCTCATAGCTGTTGCACTTCTCGCATTGCCATACAGGCAGTGGTGTGCCCCAGTATCTCTGCCTTGTAATTGAGTTATCACGGAGCTTCTCGAGCCACGAATCAAACCAGTTCTTGCCTGCCCAGTCAGGCACCCAGTAGGTGCTCTTGTTGAGTTTTCTCATCTCAGGGATGAGGTCCTCAACCTTAAAGAACCACTGCTTTGTTGTGCGAAAGATAACTGGTTGTTTACACCTCCAGCAATGGGCATAATCGTGCTCCACTGGGGTTATAGCAATCAAAGCACCTCGCTCTTTGAGGTCCTTAATGAACTTCTCATCATCTTGCTTTGCCACCCATCCTGCAAACCTACCCATTGTTTTTGGAAACACACCCTCTTCTGACAGGTTGTTGAAGGGGGGTATGCCCTCTCTGTGCCCCACCTCATAGTCCTCTGGACCGCAACCAGGAGCCATGTGCACCAAACCAGTACCTGCTGACAAATCCACATACTCGCTACTGAGCACCACGCTATGTATCTTCTTGTTCTTGCACTCCCTAAAGTACTCTATCTCCTCAGCTTGTGGGTGCTCATACTTTAACCCAACCAGCTCTGCTCCCTTGAATTCCTCCAATACCTTGTAGGGTTTGCCTACCACACCATTCATAAAGGCCCCCACTAAACCCTTGGCCACAACCCAAACCTCACCCTCCACCTCAACCCTAACATAATCTAGCTCTGGATGCACCATCACCCCCAGGTTGAATGGGATAGTCCAGGGTGTAGTTGTCCAGATTACAAGGTACTCATTCTGCTTATGCTTTATCCTGAATTTTACAAATATTGAGTTCTCTGTTACCTTCTTGTATTCAAGTTCGTGCTTGGCGAGAGCAGTGGAGCAATACCTACACCAGTGCATTGTCTTCTCAGCTTGATAGAGACGCTTACGCTTATTTGCTTGCTTAATCAGCCACCATTCACCCTCAATGTACTCTTTTGTTATCGGCATGTATGCATTCTCAAAATCCATCCACACCCCCAGCCTCTTGAACTCCTGATTCATTACCTTCATGTTCTCTATTGCAAACCTTTGGCATTCCTCTACAAAGCGTGCAACACCAAACCTTTCTATAGCTTGCTTTGTTTCCAACTTTAGTTTTTGTTGCACCTTTCTAGCTGTGGGCAGACCATGCATGTCATACCCTGCCCTGTCCCATACATCATAGCCCCGCATCCTCAGATAGCGTAGCACACAATCCTTTAGCGATTTGTTCCAAGCAGTACCCAAATGGACATGCCCTGAAGTGTAAGGTGGTCCATCAAGAAAATAGAAGCTCTTTTTGA
>QMQS01000024.1 GCA_003650585.1 Candidatus Woesearchaeota archaeon | reverse complement strand
GCATGAGGAAGATTGGGGTGGTGAGGGTGTCATTCTCTATTTCAAAGCACCTGGCGATACGAACTGGCAAGTGTTTGATGTAACAAACCTCCAAGGTAAAGGAAAGCTCACAGTTTACAATCCAGCCAATAACTATAATCTTAGGCAATATGATTTCATTGTAAATGGGTTTGACCCACCTGCTCTGTTTGCAACCTCATTCGTGGACGGCTCTAGAAATCCCGGCAACCTTGCTTATACCCCCTCTCAGTTTGGTGTGGACCTAAACAGCAATGGGTGGACAATTGCAGGTTGGTTCTACCCCAATGAAGAAGCACTAAGCGAGAAGAAGTTACCCAGCCAAAGGAGCAGGATCCCCCTGCTTGAACTCGGTACTTACTACCAACCCGGCGAGACTTCAATCACTGTCTGGTCTACTGGAGGAACCAAAAGAGTTGGGGTTACTATTTATGATGACAGAACAGGGAGAGGGGTTCCCGGTAGCCATTATATGAGTGATGGCGACCTCAAGGACTGGATTTTCGTTGCATTGAGGTATGACGGAAGCAAGCTGTACCTAGACACTTGGATGAACGAGAGTGGGCATCGTTCGACAAGCAGAGACAAAACATGGGGCACACCGATCAGAGATAATATATTCATAGGCAGATATGGTTGGTCTGGAGGTGGAAGTTACTGGTACAGGAATTACTGGAACGAAAGAATCGATGAGGTTAGCATTGTATCAAAATTCTTGACTGACAGTGAGCTCAACAAGCTTTATGAATCGAGAAAAGCCAATACAGACAAGCCAGCATGGACAGATGAAACAAGAAGGGCCCAAGCGAGTGGCAAAATAGATGGCTCTGGTGTGGTTAATGGAGTTGATGATTGGATTAACACCAAGATTGATGAGAACTTCCAAACAGGGGACTTTACTGTTGAGGCATGGGTTAAGCCAAAGGGCTACTCTGGAAGGATTGTCGCGGATGATGATAACAACTTGGGCTGGGCACTCTCAAGTGGAGATCCAGGTAATGGGGCTCTACGCTTTTATGTAAGGGGCATGGACACCACTAGCTTGGATACCCCCCTTGGACTAATCAGCCCAAACAACTGGTATTATGTTAGTGGTGTTTTTGATAAGAGCAATAGCCGTAGATTAATCTATGTGAACGCTAAACAAGAGGCATTCCTTGGTTCAGACACTGGCACACCCAACTCTGATTGGGGAAAGGTTATAATAGGGGGTGAAAGCAGCAATTCACCTGAATACCCAAACACACTTTTTGATGGGGTTATTGATGAGGTGCGTTTATCAAATATAGCAAGGAGTTCTGCTTGGATAAATCTTTCTTATCTTTCGATAATAGATAACTTGGTTGCCTTTAACGGGATAAATGAGTGTGGTGAAGACCAGGGTTTCTGGACCACCTTAGGTATAGGGCTACCCCAATGTTGCCCACAGGAAGGTATGTGTGTGAATTCAAGTAACGAGTGTGTGGTTTATCAAGAGGAGGCATTACTTAATGGGAATTGTGAAGACACACTGGATAACGATTGTGATGGCGATGTTGACTCAGTGGATTCAGGCTGTCAAAACAGTCCACCATACCCACCAAAAGAGCCCATGCCAGAGGACAATGCCATTGATGTGCCTTTGGAAACAGAACTGAGTGTAAACCTAACCGACCCAGAGGGCGACAACATGAACGCTGTGTTTCATGTGGGGCATGAGTATGACTTTTCCCATGGTAAGCACCAAGCATACACCAACACTGGTGATCTGCCTGTCACTCTCTTTGGGGTGGGCGAAACACCAATCATCAACGTTACCAACCTAACCCTCTCTGATGATAAGTTCATAACTACTGAAGCAACAGGGAGCCATGTGTATCAGCACTTTGTGTTTAACATAAGTGAGGAAGAGCTAGATGTTGAAAAACTCGTGCTGCAATGGGTAGGGCATAGTGGTAGTATTGGTAGTGTTAAGGCATATGTGTGGAACTTTGCCACATCATCATGGGAGCAAGTTGCTACCCACAATAGCCAAACAAATAACTTTGTGCTTAATGTTACAATAAATGAGAGCGTTAGTAATTACATTGAAAACAACCAAGTACACCTGCTAGTGTATGACCCCAGCCAACAGAAAACACTGAGTTGTAGCAGTGCTGGTTGTACTGGCTCTGTAACCTTCTCAGACTTCATAACCCCTGGCTGTACTCTAAACTCTGCAACACTCAAAACAGAGGTTATTGAGAGTGATTATAATAGTGCTAATGAGTATGTAGAGTGGACTAAAGCAGATGGCAACCAAATCCAGGGGATGTGCAACCCAGGAGTGCAGTGTGCCTGTTCCACCTACTATACTTGCATGGACAACGGTGATGTGACAAATTATGCGGCAGACAACAACCTCCAGATAAGTATGAAAATCACCTCAGCTGTGAATTACTGTTGTACCCCCTACCTCAACGCCAGAGTGACCTTGAGTTGGACAGAGACTTGCTGTTCTCAGACAGGGGAACCATGCACATCTGATGCTGAATGCTGTTCTGGCTTGCACTGTGCCCAAGATTATGACGGAGGGGATAAGTACTGTGCTCCTATAGGGCAGTGTGTGCATGGTAGCGTAACCTCTGGATCTGGTTCACAAACCCAGTATGTATGTAGAGACAGCTGTAACGGATGTACTGCTGCTACCACATTCAGCAATTTTATACCAGCTGGAGCCACACTCACCCAAGCCACAGCAACCATAGAGTATGATGGAGATATGGGGCCAGGTGAGGGTAACTCATGGGTGGTTGCAGATGGAGATAGGTTAGGTCAGTGTGGTTCTGTTGACACAGGAGACTGCTACAGCTGCTCAGCTTGTGACCCTGCAACAGGGGTTGGGTGCCCTAATAACCCGTACGATGTAACCACCCAAGCCGCTGACAATTCTGTTACCATTGGGCTTGACAACTCTATAGATAGTGGAGCTGACACTATTGATTTAAAGATTGACTTAAGCTATTCCTATAGTGAAGGTGAGATTAACTACTATGATGAAGGATCATGCTCTCCGAATAATCAGTATGTTTGCTCCAATGGCAACTGGGTTGACCACTGCAACAATGGCATACAAGATTGCGATGAGGAAGGGGTGGATTGTGGTGGGGCATATTGCCAAGCATGCTGTGAACCCAATGGAAATCCATGCTCTACAGGCACAGATTGCTGTTCAGGGATGTGCATGAATGGGGTTTGTGCAGATCCAACAAGCTGTACCTCCTGTGGCACCCCCTGCAGCAAAGATGACTCTGCTTACAACTCACCAGTAGACCAGGTTTGTATGGGCCCAGTGAACAATGAGTGCAATGACATAATATCTGGTTACTTCACACCCGACTTCTCTGACTGTATAGGCGGCTCTGGACAAACTGCTGACTGCGATTGCGACGAGAATTGCCAAGCAGGTTACTACTGCATCCAAGGTGGAGGTAACGAACCATATATGTGGGGTAGATGCGGCGAGAGGTTTGCCAACGGACACCAGTGCTGCCAAGATGGTAGCGAAGGTGATTGCATATCAGGGCATTGCAACAATGGTTTCTGTTGCGATAGCGGAACATGCTGTAACTCAGACACTGACTGCCCCAGTGGATATTACTGCTCTGCGGATTTCAACTGCACACCCTGCCCAAGCGATGGGTGCGGCGTTGGAACGTGTGCTGCCCAACAATGGGGAGATTACAACGAGGCAGGGCATTGTGAACTCACCTGCTATGAGCCAGATGATAGCAGTGCTGCTTGCGAAAACTGTGCCAGTGCGGTATGGTCAAGCACAAGCAATGAGTGCTGTGGAGATGACGGCTCAGTGGATAACTTCTGCAACACTGGAGCTGACTCATGCGTGAATGGTGTCTACTTTAGCGACCATTGTAATGATGGCGTGCAAAACTGTGATGAAGAATATGTGGACTGCGGTGGGTCTTGCGCACCGTGTAGCTACTCTCTCTCAACCGATTATGTGAAGCTTGTAGTAACCACCAAGGAAAATGCTTCAGGTATACCCAGTGGTGATAGAGCAAGCATACTCCTGAGTGGACTAGAGCGAGACACAAAGTACTATTGGTACGTGGTTGCCACAGATATCCACTCAGCATCAACCCAATCAGAGGAATGGAGCTTTACAACAATGATGACTTGCCCTGAGAGTGGTTGTGGGGTTGGGACTTGCTCGCCTGGTCAGTACGGATACTACAACCAATCCATGCATTGTGAGTTAACATGCTTCAATCCAAGCGAGAATGAATGGGCGTGCGAGTTTTGCAACAACTCCCACTGGAGCAATGCAAGCAATGAGTGCTGTGGGGATGACGGCTCTGAAGATAATTTCTGTAACCTGGGGTATGACTCTTGTGTTAACGGTGTATACTTCATAAACCACTGCGAGGATGGAATCCAGAATTGTGACGAGTTGGATGTGGACTGTAATGGTAGCGTTTGTCCCACTTGTGGTATATACATTGAAAACAGATCAATAATAACCGAGCCACTCAAAGCCCCAGAGAGCGTGAAGGTTGTATGGAGAGTGCTTGGGCTTGGGAACAAGAATTATCTCAAAAACTACACTGTACGCATAATTCCTAAAAACCCAAATGTAAACATAATCAGCAGAGTAAGGCAGATAGTTGTGAGCTACATCAATAAGGCTTTGAAGATTGAAATCAAGAACACAGATGAGCACTAGCTCCCAAGGCATTGGCTATTCTCATATCGCTCCGAGTTACGATGAGCTCTATGGAGAAGAGCAACTTGAGAAACTCAGGCAAGTACTCAGATATATAAAGGTTGGAGGGGATTGGTTGGTTTTAGATGTGGGGTGTGGTACTGGGCTGAGCAGTTCTCTGCTAAAGTGTGAGCGAATAGGGTTGGATGCAAGCATGGATATGCTCTTAAACTCAAAGGATAAAGCCTTGCTAAGGGTTTGTGGTGAAGCAGAGCATCTACCATTTAAGAGCAATGTTTTTGACCTGGTCATTTGTCTCACTGCTGTACACAACTTCCATGACTTCGAGGCAGCGATTAAGGAAATGAGAAGGGTGAGCAAAGGAAGCATAGTAATCTCCATATTAAAAAGAGCGAAAAAATATGCCAAAATACTAGCATCAGTCAGAGGGCAACTCAAATTAATCAATGTGGTGGATAACCCAAAGGATAAAATAATAATAGCAGAGCCATGAAATATTTATTCAAATACAACAATATATAAAAACTATGTTGACTGTCAATTCTAAGCATGGAATCCGATGATGTGCTCAAACTGGCTGAAAATCTGAGGAAGAACGGCTTGGCTACCTCTCAAGAGGAAGCCATAGCCAAAGCAAAGATGATGTTGGGTATGTCCTTTGCCTCTAAACCAGAGCAAGCAAGAGAGGAACCAAAAGAGAGTGAGCAAGAAGAGGAAGATTTTGATATAACCAAAGAGAATAGGCCACTGAAAGAGATTGTGAGCGAGTTAGAGGGAGAGACCAGCAACAACCTTGAACTAAAGAGAATGCCCACCAACCAGGATGAGGAGATAAGCCAAGAAGAGACCCAGCAACCACTTAATGTTGCCATTGAGCAAGGTAACCAAGCGCATGAAGAGGAGCAATCCATTCAGCACACACAACACCCACAGAATTCTCCAGACAAGCCAGATAGTAAAAAGAAGAAATACGCTGAAGAGGACGTTGATTTAACAGAATTGTTCAAGGCATAAACAAAAATTTAATATATTAATTGTTCTAAACATTCTCTGATGCCCAACGAGCAACTAGTTGCTTATGTAAAGGATAACTTAGAGAGAGGTTTTTCTCCAGAGGAGATAAAGCGAGTGATGATTGAGTATGGTTATACTCCTGAGGAAGTGGATGAGATATTCGAATATCTTCAGATAACTCCTGAGGAAGAGGGAGCAACTGAAGGGGAGGAGGAGCTCCCAGAGTTTAAGCCCGATGAAGATGAAACTGAGTTAGAGAAAATAGACGAGGAAGTAGCCCACAAGGACTCGCTTAAGTCATCAAAACTCAAGGATTGGGCCACAGCACTATTCCAACGCTTTAAAGAGACCAAGCCAAGTGAAACTCCAGTGGATACTCTGCACCCAATAACCTACCTCGTACTCATAATTGGGTTGATGGCAATCTGCTTTGTGCTCTCATTGCCGATTGTTTTCAAATCGGGATTTGGTAAGGGAGGATGGTTCATCACCTACACAATGACACTCTTCCTCGGATTGCTTGGGGGGTATGCAATATTCAAGGTAACTTCTCTTGTAACCAAACAACCCTTGCGTCACATTTTAACAGGCGTGTTTGCTCCAATAGCAGGAGTGGCAGCAATCGTGCTTGTGTTGTACACCAAAAGAAAGATATACCTACTCTCAATGGAGCATATGGCAAAAATAGCCCCGGGGGGAATTAGCCCTATTGGCGCTACAATCGGTAGCGTACATAACCCCTTTTTGGTGAGTGCCTTTTTCTATATGCTCACCAACGCCTTTATCGTAGCGTGGTTCATAAAAGAAGAACGCTACAAAGATTTAACCTGGTATTGGATTGTTGTGCCCCTTTATTTAGTGGTTTGGTTTATTACGAGCGGGCTTGCCAATGGGTTCATCCAAAGAGTGGTCCCAATTTAATCCAAACCCAATGCCTTTCTTATTTCCTCTGCTTTATCGGTCTTCTCCCAAGTGAACTCTGGCTCGTTCCTTCCAAACGCACCATAGCATGCAGTCTTTTTATAAATTGGTCTCTGTAGTTTAAGGTGCTCTATTATCTCTTTGGGTTTGAGTGGGAATATCTTCTTCACAACCTCAAGTATCTTTTCGTCATCTACCTTGCCAGTGCCGAGGGTGTTGACATACACTGACACTGGCTCAGCCACACCTATAGCGTATGCCACTTGAACCTCGCACTTGTCTGCCACTCCTGAGGCTACTATGTTCTTGGCGATATATCTTGCAATGTAGGCACCTGAGCGATCCACCTTTGTGGGGTCTTTCCCTGAGAAGCAGCCACCACCATGATTGCTTATCCCACCATAGGTGTCGCACATGATTTTCCTACCAGTAACCCCTGTGTCTGCAGCAGGACCACCCTTAATAAACCTTCCAGTTGGATTCACATATATTTTGGTATTGGAGTCCATCCACTTGCCGCATACTGGCTTGATAACATGTTTAATTATGTCCTCCCTTATCTTTTCTTGAGTAACATCGGCACGGTGCTGGGTGCTTATTACCACGGCAGTAACCCGCTTTACCACACCATCCTCATACTCCACAGTGACCTGAGACTTGCCATCTGGTCCAAGATAGTTGAGCAGTTTTTTCTTGCGCACCTCAGCCAAGCGCTTTGTGAGTTTATGAGCAAGCACAATTGTGAGTGGCATCAGCTCAGGGGTTTCATTTGTGGCATAACCGCTCATCATGCCTTGATCGCCTGCCCCCTCTTCGTGACCTGGTTTCTCATTCACACCCATGGCTATATCAGGGGATTGCTCATGTATGCTTGTTAGCACGGCACACGCCTCGTAATCAAACCCATACACCGGGTCGTCATAACCAATCTCTTTGATGGTTTGCCTAGCAATCTTGGGTATGTCCACATAGCAATCTGTGGTTATCTCACCCGCAATCATCACTAAGCCAGTGGTACACAGAACTTCACAGGCCACTCTAGCATCTGGGTCTTTTTCAAGTATCGCATCCAGTATCGCATCTGATATTTGGTCAGCGATCTTGTCTGGGTGACCCTCTGTTACAGATTCAGATGTAAGCACATATCTCCTTGCCATATAACCTCACCCACAAGAATATTTTTACTGCTATTATATAAATCATTCGCAAAAGATTTTTAATTGTGCAGATATAGATTATTCAAGAGTGACAACTAGATGGGGGCACAACCACAAGCATATGTTTGGTTTCCTAAGACAATCACCTAGAGTTACCACTGGGTGTTTTTGCACAATATTTTTCGCAAGAAGTGGCAACAATAAACTTTTAAACAAAGCCAAATTCACTCAATTGTTTAGGGGGATTTACAATGGGATACAAAGAGATTAGCGAAGAAGAATTTGATAAAACTGTGCGGTCAGCCAGCGGTCCAGTTGTGGTGGATTTCTGGGCTCCTTGGTGCGGCCCATGCAAGCTCTTTGGACCTGTCTTTGAGGAAGTGTCAAACGAACTTGAGGGTTTTCTGTATTTAAAGGTAAACACTGACAATGCACAGGGTTTGGCAAGACGCTACAACATACGCTCAATCCCAACCATCGTGGTGCTTAGGGGTGGCATAGAACTAGAGAGGTTCACAGGGGTCTTCAACAAGGAACAGTTTATCGAGAAACTTAAGAAATTCATAGACTAATTACTCCAAATCTTTCAATCTCCCAAAGTAATAAACCTTATCCTCTACCACATACACCTCAAACTCATTTATACCATGAGTGAGGAATGGGCTTAAGAGTTTCTGCTTTCTCACATCTGAGCCAGGGGTGATTGGGTTGAATGAGGGCATAACTACTAGCTTCTTTTGTTCATACCTCCCAACAAGAAAGCATTTGAAAAGCTCAGACCTCAGGCCGTCCCTGATGCTTACAGCAGGGTGCTCATGCGCAATTATAACTGTGTTTGCTCTGTGAAAATCCACATCACTGGGCAACTTGTGCCCATGGGTTATATATACACCTTGGAACATTATGTAATCCCTTATGCTCACGTCCTTGCGCCTGGCAATTGGTTCTAGAATTGTGTCATGGTTGCCCTTTATGAGCACTAAGTGCTTTGTCTTAGACTTAAGCAAATCCAATATTTGCTGGGTCTCCTGCCATTCTTGATTGGATATTTCACCAAACTCGTGCTTAAGGTCACCGTTAATAATTATAGTGTTGTAACTTTGTTTGAGTAGGGGTTTAAGCCGAGAGAGTATATCCTGGAACGAAAACCGTGGCACAAGCACACCCTGCTTGTTTAGGGCCTCCTCATACCCAATGTGAAAATCTGCCAGTACCAAACATTGCTCCTCTTTCAAAACCAGCCCGAGGTCAACTATGTATAGCCCTTCACCAATCCCAATCTCACTGAGGCCAGCCATAGCAAGAATATGATGTGAGAAGGTTTATAAAGATTATTAGATTACCCTATTTTATGGAATCAAGTTGGAAAAAGTTTGACAAAGCTAACGACGCCCACAAGTTCATTGTTGACGCAATCGAGAAGATTGAAAAAGCAAAAACCCAGCGTATAGTGGGCAAGAAGCCAGCCCAATATGTTGTGGAGTGTGGGGTGTGTGGCAAACCAGTGCAACTTGCATTCACAGGTGTGAACATAAAGAAGAAACACTTTGTTTGCTTCAACTGCCTCGCCGAGGAGTAACTGCTTTCTTGTACCAGTTTATGATGAAATAATATGCCTCGTACTGAGCATCCACCTTTTCCCTTGGTCTTCTCTCTTTGTCATACCTCCCTGGTAGCTTGATAACATCCACTGGTATACCCAGCAGAAGAGCAACAGAGACTATGGCAAAATCCAAGCCCCATTGCTTTGAATAATTAACTATGAAAGGGTGGCTCAATACCCTACTCAATACACTATGGGAAAAGCCAAAGCAACCCGCACTTGCAGGGTCCACATCAAACCCATAAGCTGCCAATATTTGGCTCTTTAATTCCTGCCTCTTTTTGAACTCATATGGATTCATTCTTAGTAATAACTCTGGAACCCTCTTACTAACCAGTAACTGCTTGCCATTCTGGAGCAAAGGTAAGTACCTCCCCAATACATTGCCTTGATGAAAGTCAAGGTCCATGTCTGCTTTGATAATAAAACTTGGGTTTAGGGAAAGGGCAAGCTTGTAGCCCTGCTTCATCACTTCAACATACCCCAAATTCTTCTTAAAAGAAACAACCTTAGCATCCAAGCTTAGCCCCTTTGCAGTCTTTTCCAGTATTGGTGCTACTTGTAAAGGTGAGCCATCATCAAGCACAATAAATCTGCACTTGGGTTTGCACTTTACTTTGGAAAGTCTTGCGAGAGCTATCTTTGCATGCTCTACTTGCTTTTGCTCTGTGGCATACAATGGCAAAACTACTACTGCAAGCATGTAGTTTGGGATGGGAGGGGTAATTAAAAAACCTTCTGCTAGGTGAGTTGGTTAACCTCTTGGCTACTCTTGCCTATCTTGGCAAGCACCATCTGATGCATCCTTCGCAAGAACTCTATCTTATCCTCAATCCTCATTATGTCTGAATAGCCCTGGGTGGCTATGTTGAAAGCGAATGGTGAGGGCAATTGCGATTGTATTTCCTTGAGTTTTATCTTGCCCGATTCAATCTCACTCACTACAAGCTTTGCGTTTATCAGGTCCATTGCGTCCTCCAAAACCTCACGCCTGGCTTCCTTCAATAACGGAAACTCGTTCGAGATTCTCCTAACTGCATTTAATAGTATCATTGAAGATACCTGCTGCTTACCAACACGCTTCTTGTGCCCCTTGTATTTTGTGAGTATCATCAATCCACGAGCAGCCACATGCCTAAACCTCCGCCTCAGTATCTCGGTGTTTTCAATAGCGCTCTTCATTATCAGCTCAAATTTGTCAGCCCTAAGCATCTCAAGCGCCTTCTTAACATTCAGATGCTTCTTGGATTTGAGCAAGAAACCGTTGTCATTTATGCTTATCTGAATATCTGTGTTGTGTAATTTGCTTAAGAGGAATGCTACGGCTCTGCTGAGGGCATCATTAACCCTCCTACCAAAGAGTGCATGCACAACTGTATACCTCTCATCATCTGTTGTTATTTTCTCTATTAGCAATTGGTTCTCTTTAGGGACGCAAGCAAAGAGATGCTGCTCAAGGAAATACTGATAGATTGACTCGGCTGAGTTCTTATCCACGTACAAGTAGGAGTTTATGAAGTCTAATATTTCTTGCTTTTGAAAACCCTGTTCAAGCATCTCAGCCATTAGATGCCTAAAATGGGCTATTTTTTTGGCTAAATCAAAACTCAATGGTAGCATTTCAGACACCCAAGATGGGACTGTCGGCAAAGCATCATACGCTGGCTCAACCTGTGCAACCTGACCCCTTGCAT
>QMQS01000023.1 GCA_003650585.1 Candidatus Woesearchaeota archaeon | reverse complement strand
TGAAACGAAACCTGGTCGCCCCCCCGCACACTTATCTCTCTGGTTTCCTTGCCCCCCCTCAACTCAGTGACAAGTTTGGAGTTTATGTATAGCTTTGCAAATGCCGCGTTCCCAGAGAACCAACTATTCATTACATTTATGTTGTAGTAGAGTGTTCCATCTCTAGGTATGCTTAGCCGGAGGGCTTGCTTGCCCGCAAGTGTGTATCTCTGGACGACCACCAGTTCATATGATGTGGAGGAGTCAAAATTAGACGAAAGCTCCAAGGTGGACGGTATGCAGCAACTCTGGAGAGTGCCGCATCCCTTAACCCCCCGCATAATTGTCTCACCACTGTTGCACCAAGGCAGAAGTCCTAGCAACGCCAGCAACCCACCACTTCCAATCCCTCTCCTACAAACCCCGCCCATTTCATTACACTGGTTGGTTTGTTGGTTTGGTTGTTTTGGGCTTGGTTTGGTTTGGGTTTCGTTGTCATTTTTAATACTCTCATTTGTCTGCTCTGTTGCGGTTTGTAGGGGTGGCTGCTCTGCCTCGTTAGTTACCTCCTCAATAAGGGGGATATTGAATACTTGGCTGCAAGTGGCTTTGTTGCACTCCTCCACATTACTTAGCCATTGGTAGCCATCCCCCACGCATTCCACCTTTGGTTTGAGCTCTGCCAACAATTCTGTTTGTTCATCACTTTGAAAGAATCTACAGCAGCAACCCATCTGGCATAACTCTGGCATGTCCTCTGGCAACAATGCGCATGCGGCTTTGTTTGGGCTGGGATAAAAGAAGCTCTCCATGCACTCTGCTTGGCTCCTGGGACCAAACCCCTGGCTAGGGTAGCCGGATGGTGGGCAGCACTCCTCTGCATTTAGATAGAAGCTGCATGCCTCTTTGTTGGGGTTGAGGCAGCACCCTGACTCTGCCC
Organism: Candidatus Woesearchaeota archaeon; assembly: GCA_003650585.1. Classification (GTDB taxonomy): domain Archaea; phylum Nanobdellota; class Nanobdellia; order Woesearchaeales; family B29-G15; genus B29-G15. Next base: position 10,476 of record QMQS01000023.1, on the reverse strand, counting down.
TAAGAAGGGGTAAGCCAAATATCATGAGAAGCATAAAAAAGAAGAGTTTCTTGAGCATTATAGCATCACTGTGTGTGATGTATAAAAATTTTTCTCCCATTGCCCACATTATTAGAGTTAACCACTAGCAAGTTATAACAATAGAAAGATTTATAAATTATTGTTGTTATAATCCTTTGTATGGTTAAAGAGAAGCAAAGGGCAAGGGTGAAGTGCCCCGGTAGATTTGAGGAGCTGAGAGAGTTTATTTTTAATGACGCAGTTCCCACTGTTCTAGAGGACGAAAAGACAGGAACACTAAGAACTCGTGTGAGAAGAGAGGACCTTGATGATATTTGGATGCTTATAGAGGATGAGGTTACAAGGTTTGATTCTAGAGACCCTTATTATTTTTGCCAGAGGACAGACCCTAAGAGGCGTGAGCCAGGATTGGATGGGTTATCATTGGTCCCATTGTTCCCCTCTACTTATCACCTTGATAATAAGATTGTGAGTGAGTATGCTAGGGCTATGGGATGCAGTGAGCGTGTGGCTGAAATCTTGGGGAAGATGTCAGACCAACCTGGTAAGTTCTTTAGCTCTCATTTGGATAGAGACCCAAGTGAGCTTGCGATCCCATACGGCGATAATAAACACCAAAACCTCGTTGGGTATGTTATATCTGCCAATTTTGGTATTGGCACTGCTTGCTCAGGTGGTGTGGGTGGTGGTGGAGTGAGGTCAGACGCACCCTTCCTGTTAGAGGTGTACCAGGTTGACCAGAAACACCATGAGCAACACCTAGCAGGAGTGGTTGGATTCTGGGCTCAGGGTGGTGAATATGGCGATGAGATGCTCGTAGCACAGATTCAATCAAGCAGGGGTGGTTCACTGCCTAAGGAGGTGCAGTTTGGGGTTGGGATGCTCTATATTGCAGAAGTTGCTGCAAGATTGATGGGCTTCTCAAGGATTGTCACGTACAGTGCTGCCACTCATCCCATATTCAAGCAGCATCCAGACAGTTGGAAGCAACTGAGGGAGATTTTTACATGCTTATATGATACTTCTGCAAGAAAGCTCAATTTTGAACCCACTGATGGGCGACACGGTTATTATGTAAAGGACCTCACTTCTAACCACAATTGCAGATAGGATTTCTTCAGTAAAGTTTTTTAATCAGTAAGCAAACCCAAGCAATGGTGAGCTATTGTGAGAATCATCATTGACACCAAAGAGGATTCCAAAGAGGAGATTCAGAGGATTGCTAAGTTTTTAATTGGGTTAACGACTGGGGGCAACTCTGGTAGAGAGTTTTCACCTGAGGTTAAAGAGGGGACATTCAGCATGTTCGAAGAAGAGAAGCCCAAGAAGGAGCCATTCAATATCAATCAGATAATAGAATATGACTAAAGAATTTGAGTTCGTGGACGACCTAACCTCAGATGTACTATTTAGGGCTTATGGCAAAACCCTTGAGCAGGTTTTTGAGAACTCTGCAAAGGCCCTTTTTTCAATCATATGCGAGATTGAGCAGCTCGAGCCAACCAAATCCTTTTGGTTGGAGATAGAAGCTGAGTCCCATGAGGAGCTGCTCTATGAGTGGCTTTCGAGGTTGCTCGCAGAATCAGAAATAAGGGGCTTGTTTTTTTCAAGGTTTGTAGTAAGTATTGAGGGCAACAAACTAAAGGCGAGGGTGTATGGCAGCAAAGCAGACCCCAAGATTGGCAAGGTGCAGGTTAAGGCAATCACAAAATATAAGTTTGGCTTGGTTAAACAAAACAGCTTGTATGTTGCAACTGTGAGTTGCGATATTTAAAGGTGATACTTATGAAAGAGAAACTCCAGCGGATAAATGAATACCTATGGCTTGTTCCAAAGGCAGTTAGAAAGGGTATGCGAGTTAATGCAGTAATACTTGCCAATGAAGCAGACATGGCTATGATTGAAGAGGAGGCAATAAACCAACTTACCAATGTGGCAATGCTGCCAGGTGTGGTTGAGCCAGTGATGGCGATGCCAGATGCACACTGGGGCTATGGGCTGCCTATGGGGGCTGTTGGTGTGTTTGATCCAGAGCAAGGCGGCATCATAAGCTCAGGCATGACAGGGTTTGATATCAACTGCGGCATTAACCTCATTAGAACCAATCTTGGTGCAGCAATGGTAAAGCAAAAACTGAGGGAGTTGGTGGATGAGGCATTCAAAGCAATACCCTGCGGTGTGGGTGCCAGGAGCAAACTCAAGCTTAGCATAGATGAGCTCAAAGAGGTGCTCAAACAGGGTATGAAATGGGCATTGAGCCGGGGCTATGGATGTGCAGAAGACCTTGAACACACAGAGGAGCATGGTGCTATGGATGGGGCTGACCCGAGTAGGGTTTCTGAGCTGGCACTCAAGCGTGGTAGGGACCAACTTGGAACACTTGGCTCAGGCAACCATTTCTTGGAGTTTCAAGAGGTGGTAGAGATATTTGATAAAGACACAGCGAAGGAGTGGGGCTTAGAAAAGGGGAAGGTTTGTGTTATGGTACACTGCGGTTCAAGGGGGCTTGGTCATCAGATTGCAACCGATTACTTGAAAATCCATGAGAAGGCAGCAACCCGCTATAATATACAACTCCCTGACAAGCAGTTGGCTTGTGCACCCATTAACTCACCTGAGGGGCAGGACTATTTCAAGGCAATGAAGTGTGCTGTGAATTACTCATTTACCAATCGCTTGATTATCACCCATTGGATACGCGAGGTTTTTGAGCGTGTGTTTGGAAAGAAGTGGCGAGAGCTTGGTATGTACACTGTCTATGGGCTAGCCCACAATATATGCAAGAAAGAGACACACACTATAAAGGGTGAAAAGCGTGAGGTGTATGTGCACCGCAAGGGTGCAACCAGGAGCTTCCCAGGGTTGCCTGTGTTGATTGCTGGTTCCATGGGTACCTCATCATGGGTAATGAAGGGCACAGAGGAGGCGATGCAACTCACATTTGGTTCCACAGCCCATGGTGCAGGTCGAGTTCTCAGCAGAAAGGCAGCCATAAAGAAGTATTGGGGTGGCAGGGTTAAACAAGAGATGGAGAGTGCTGGCAGGATTGTTAGGGCAGCCAATATGAAGGTTCTAGCAGAGGAAGCCCCAGGTGCCTACAAGGATGTGGACGCCATCATCGAGACAGTTCACCAAGCGAGGGTTAGCCTAAAGGTGGCCAAACTCGTGCCACTTGGAGTTATTAAGGGTTAGTTTTTTAGCTAAGCTAGGGGGTGCTGAGCTTGGAGAGCATTCTTGAGCGAAACATTAAGGCTATTGAGAAGGGCATGAGCCAGCTCATGCAGCAAGGGGATTTGCTGGAAACTGTTTGTATAGTTTACCTATCTGAGAGCAGTGAGATAGTGGGCCTGCTGGAGAAGCTCCCTCATAGTGTGGATGGAAGTATTGTGGCAGTTGAGGTGCCTCTATGGGAGAACGCTGAGGGTCATTTTGGCCCCAGGATTGAGAATCTGGATTGGGTGGGCGAGCTCACCCCAGCCAATTATCTACCGGTCATTAGAAGCATCCAGTGCTACTGGCTTTATAGAACCACACCTATGCTGGTTTACAAAAGGGATTAAATTTCTATAATCTTACCCTTTCTCCCTACATTGATTACCTTTGTCTTGCCGATTTTTTCTTCTATGCCCTCTGCCTCGTGCACATGCGAGCACAAGGCAATATCTGGCTGGAATTTCTCTATTGCTTTCCTTACTCCCTCACTCCCAGGGAATATCTCTGTGAACTTCTCCATCTTTGTGCCCTTTGGATGTACGTGGGTAACCATAATCTTCTTCTTGAGATAGTTTATCTTCTCAAACCCCTGCTTAAGCAGGTTGAATATCTCCTCTTCATCCAATTGGAACAACCCAATATTGGCTCCCCCACACCCAAATATGCCAACATCCTTGTACCTAACAGATATACCGTGTATGTTCTTTATCCCGTATAATTCTGCAAGAAAATCTGCTGTTGCGACAGTCTCATGGTTACCGGGTATGATTAAGACCTTCTTTTTCTTTGCGACAAATGGTCCAATGATGTTCTCCAGGGATTGCTCACCGTAGGTTAGGTCTCCACAGAGCACCACCAAGTCTGCGTTTGCTTTGTCTGCTTTTTCTGCAAGCTCCTTAGCCAAGCGCGTATCGCCATGTATATCCCCTGCAGCAAATATCTTCATTTTTGCTTAGACCTCTTGATTATTCTTGGCTTCTCTTCCGTCAAGATGACTATATCAGAGGGACTCCCCTTTGGCCTTACCTCGTAAATCATAAACTCAACCCCGTTCTTTATCTTGGGGTGCAGCTCATCCAAATCGTCGTTGTATTCATGCCCACGCACATTAGCACTGGTTGTAATCACTGGTATACCAATGTGGCTCACAAACTCAGAAATCCAATGGTTGGGTATTCTAATACCTATTGTATCGTCTTTAGGGTTTACATGTTTAGAAACAGCATTCTTGTTTTTGAGTTTTAATACTAGTGTGTATGGACCGGGAAGTTTGTTCAGCCATGCCTCTGCCTTCTCGTCAATAACACAGTTCTCTTTTATCCAGTCCTTTGATGGGGCAATGACAGAGAAGGGGTTGTCTGGGGTTGCCTTTATCTTTCTAAGCTGCTTAACCGCCTCATCATGCAGGGCATTACACCCAAGCCCGTTTATTGTGTCTGTTGGGTGCAAGAATATCGCACCCTCTACCACTTTCTTGGCAAACCTCTCCTTCTCTGACCAAAGCTCGTTCTTTGTTATAATCATGCCTCTGGGTAGAAGGTTTTACGATTTAAAAATTTATTGGGTTAATTTTTTAACTCACTCTTGATTTCTGTGGCTAGTTGCTTATGCTTTGAGGTTTGCCCTTCTCACTGATTGTTGCCACAGAAACATCTCAAGAAAATCAATCTTGGCTTTGTACTCCTCCCAACCCATATAATTTGCCTTGCTTCTTCTAAATAGCATACCAACCACCCCCTTTATGTTGAGAGATACCCAAGCATAAACCCCTCCTCTGAAGGGGTAATCTGATCGTTCTCCATGAATTCATTAATTGCTTCAACGTTGTAAAAGTCCTCACTTGTTGGTTCCATCATTGACACCCCCCTGCCACGCATCTCTTGGTGAACTCTAGCACGTTCTTGAAGAACAGGTGCTCAATTGTTTCAGGGCTAAGGTCAATCTTTGTCTTCATTTGTATCACCTCTTTAACAAGAAACATAGTTGCTTGGTTTAAAAATTCCATCCAGCCAAGTGTCTTGTGTCCAGTGGCTTTATATTCAATTAAAACAGAAAGGTTTTTAACATTCCGCAACTGAACTCTGCTAGGGTAGCGGTGATGAGGTGAACACCCTCTGATGAGAAGATGATGAGCGGAAGTAACTACTGAGCTACCCCATTCTTATCCTTATACATCCTCTGGTCAGCAATGTGTATTGCCTTTGCGAGTGATTGCTGGGTGCGTATGTCCCAATAATGATACCCTATTGCCACAGAAACTGGAGCAGAAGTAACCTTTTGTTTTGAGCTGTATTCACTCACTGCTTGCTTTATCCTCTCTGCAATACTCTCTAATGCCTTGTCGCAATTTGGTGCTAAGACCAAGAATTCGTCTCCTCCGTACCTTATAGCAATATCTGAATCCCTTACCTCTCTTTCGATTATTTGTGCAACGTCTCTAAGGACAGCATCCCCTGCAGTGTGCCCACTAGTGTTGTTAATCAAATCAAAGTGGTTAACATCTATCATCATCACACCAATGATGTTTCCATACTTCTTAAAGAATTCCTCTATAAGCCCTGGTCCCCCCTCGTATCTTGCCTTTAATAGGTCCTCTTCACTGAGAAGCTCTTCCAAGAACCTTCGGTTGAGTAATCCAGTTAAGGGGTCTCTAATGGCTAGCTCTGTTAGTTTCTTTTCCTTTTTCTGCTGATCAGTGATATCCACGAGGTACACAAGCCAGTCATTCCCCTGGCGCTTATAGAATACTTCCACAGGGCACTCTTTTCCTTCAGATACTCTAACAACCGTCCTTTGCCTAGCATATGAGGGATTGTACTCTGGGATAAACACTCTAACACTCTTACCTTCAAGTGACTCAGGCTCAACCCCAAAGAGGGATGAGGTTGCTTCGTTTGAATACAGAATTTTGCCTGTACCCTCTACTACAAGCATTGGTAGGGGCGAATGCTCAACCAACCTGCTTTCAAGGTCCCCCTGATTTGTCACCATTTATATGTAAGAACATTCATCCTTTAAAAAATTTTCGGGTTTTATCGTCAATCTTTCCCAGAGTTCAACCAAACATATGGAGGTATTCCTCCCCATCTCTTTCCTCTGAGGCCAACACCTTATTTATGGCGTTCAAGAAATCTTCCTGGGTTACATAGTCACGCTTGTCCCTTATTGCAAAGTACCCTGCCTCAGTGCAGACCGCCTTTATCTCTGCACCTGAGAAACCAACCATTTTCTTTACAAGAACCTGCTTGTTGACACCTCTCAGATTCATCCTCCGTGTGTGGATTCCAAGTATTTCCATGCGTCCCTCCTCGTCTGGGAGTGGCACCTCAATCAATCTATCGAGGCGACCTGGTCTAATAATAGCAGGGTCAAGAATGTCTTTGCGATTGGTGCAACCAATCACCTTTACATTGCCCAATGTTTTAAACCCATCAATCTCAGCGAGGAGTTGCATGAAGGTGCGCTGAACCTCCCGCTCACCAGAGGTTCCTAGCTCGATTCTCTTTGATGCAAGGGCGTCCAGTTCGTCAATGAAAACTATTGAAGGGGCTTTTTTCTTTGCCAGGTCGAATATCTCTTTGACCAGTTTGGCACCCTCACCAATAAACTTTTGCACAAGTTCAGAGGCCACAATCTCTATAAAGGTTGCATTTGTTGAATTGGCAACTGCCTTTGCCAACAGCGTCTTCCCTGTGCCAGAGTCACCATGCAATAGGATTCCTTTAGGCGGTTGGATACCAACCCTCTTGAAAAGTTCTGGGTTTGTCAGGGGCAGCTCGATAACCTCCTTTATCTCCCGAATCTGCTCTTTTAAGCCACCGATATCCTTGAATGTAACAGTGGGCTTCTCGATGATAACAAAGCGCTCAACATTGAATTCAGAGGTTGTGTCAATCTTTTTTACAATGGTGAGGTTTTTCTGTTCAACCAGCACTGTATCGCCTGGGGCAAGTTTCAGTTCAGGGAGAAAATTTACGCAGAACTGATTGCCATTGGGTATTTTGATAAGAACCCCATCCTTGAGCACATCCTTGACTTCACATACCATTAGGGGCTTTGACATGAAGCGGTTCAAGCGCTCACGCATGTGCCCCACTGTTTCTCTAAGTATCCTGTTCTCCTCCTCTAATTGTGAATAGGAATAAGCGTAAGAGTAAACTGCTTTGTCTAGGCCATTGTTTGTGTTTCCCATGCCCATTGAGTAAGAATCCTTTGTTTAAAAAACTTATCCGAAATCTATATAAACCAAGTTGTAAACTCGAGCTATTTCACTCGTAATATGGTGGGTAAAGGAATTGGAACACGTATGTTAAAAATTATGCTACCAAGCGCCCTTGCTTCATTATCCACACTCGTTTGTTGCCCTTTACCCCCACTATATTAAGCCTTTGTCTTTTGGCGTCTATGACTATGTCCATATGATAGCTTGTTGCCCTGTCTGGTTCAAACCCAGAACCCAGAGCAATGTGTATCATGTGTGCAATCTTTTCATTAACAATGAGGTAATCACACAGCTTTGCCTTTGGGTTGGTGTTTATTGCAAACTCTCCAATCCTGTTAAAGTTTCTCTTTTTAAGCTGTATCAAGCGCTTTGGGGCAGAGCCATGCTTCTCCTGCTCCAGCAATAGTCTCCAGCTTTCTCTCTTTTTCTTGTTGAGCTTTTTTATTATATTGGTATCACCATCCACCACCTGATAAAAGCCCTCCTTGGCCTTGATCACCAATGGCTTCTTGGGGTTAAGTTTGTAGCTCTGGTCAATTGCAATCACCACATCACCCACAAACACCCCCTCAATTGATTCAGGCGTAAAAAAGACCTCACCAGCAGGTATATTAGCCATCCTCCCTGCTTTTATCCCTGTCTTTCTGAAGTGGCTTGTGTCAATCTTGGTTCTGGCGTCCCCATCTGAGAGCATGATACTCCTCTCTCTTTTAGCTGATTTGATGTAAACCACAAGATTGGTGCTCTTGCCGTTGAGAGGCTTTCCTGTGACCTCGAGTTTATCGCATCCTTGTATAAGCTTCTGGAGTTGGAGGTTGCGTTTGCGCATCTCATCCCAGTCAATATTGCAGGATTGGATGAACACATCTATTGGCAGGGTTTCTGTGAAGCCAATCCTGGTTAAAGGGGGTCTCTCCTCATGGGCTGTTTGAGGATAAAAGGGTAATTTGAGCATCATCTGGGTTGGCGATTGCCACCTTGATTTTCTGTTTTTAGTGGGGTAGCCAATCTTCTCTCCAAAGGCATGCAAGCCATAGTAGCCCTTGCCTGAAATGGCGAATATAGCATCTCCTGGTTTCAATCTTGCCAAACCCAGCAATTCAGAGAGCTTTTTGTATGCCTTGAAAACCGGGTCTGGTATGTCCTTATCCAGCTCACACCCGCTTAGGGTTGCAATAAGCTCAGAGACCCGCTCTGGCTTTGCCAGCTGGCTTGCTCTGGGGGTTGCTGATGATAACCTGGGCTTACCAGGGCAGGTGCCGACCATTGCAAGCATTATTGCAAAGTTATTTAGGTAGTCCTCTAGGGGAAGCTCCAATCTCTCCCTTGTTGGCACCAACTCAAATTTGCAGTCCACCACCTCGCTCTGCTTGAGTGCAAACACCTTATCCCAGACTAATCTGCAGGTTTTCCTTAAAGCATTGCGACGGTATGGCTTGAACCATTGGTGCTTGTACTGCAAGTACTGCTCTTCAAGCTTGAAACCCTGGGGTGTTGCATAGACTATGATGCTTGGTCTCTTGAATATCTCTTCAAAGTGTTCTATTTTCTTTGATACAAGTTTGATAAACCTTGCCAATGCCTTAGTTTGTGGGTTTGTTTTGCCCCTTTTGAGGTCCTCATAGCATGCCCAAACATCTTCCAGAACCTCTAATGCCTTGGAGTTGCCGTTTGGTATTACCACCTTCACATCCTTGCCCAGTTCATGTGCAGCCCTGCTGAGTGGTGCGATTGCAAGAAAGCTCTCCTTGGTGAATCTTGGCACAACAATAAGCATGCTCTTGCCCCTGTGCTTTGCTAGGTGCCTTGTGTAGTATCGTGTCTCAGAATTGAATGTTGAAAGCTGGTATTTCATGCCACGCTTGAATCACTCCCGCTTTATTAATTTTGCTTTTAGGAAATTTTATAAACCCTTTAATCTGGCTTAAAGCTGTATGATAACCATAACAGTGCTCCACAATGAGTTTGAGGTTTACCAGAGGAGTAAATCTGGCTTTAGTGTTTTGATAGAGGCATTTGGCAAGAGAATTCTGTTTGATACTTCCCTATCTGATGATATCATTAAGAACGCAGAGAGAGGCAAGATTAGTTTGCGTGAGATTGATTGCATTGTTCTGAGTCATGGGCATACAGATCACACAGAAGGATTGAGGTTTATTGATTTTTCAAATGTAAAGAGTATTGTGGCACATCCTGATTGTTTTCAGAAAAAATTTTCTGAGAGAGGGGGCTACATAGGTATTCCACTGTGTTTGGATTATCTGAAGCGAAAAACAAACTTGGTATTAACCAAGGAACCATTCTGGATAGAGGAAGACAAAATTGTATTCCTAGGACAAATCCCAAGAAAGACAGATTTTGAGGCAAAGACACCAGTGGGCTATTTAGAAAACGGCGAAGCGGATTTTGTGTTGGAGGATTCAGCAATCGCAATAAACACAAACAGAGGCATAGTTATTGTTACTGGATGCTCACATTCTGGGGTTTGTAATATTATTGAGTACACAAAAGGGGTTTGTCAATCAAACAAAATTTATGCTGTGCTGGGCGGGTTTCATCTCTTTAACAACAGGGTTATAGACAAAACAATAGAGTTTATCAAAAGAGAGCATATTGAAAGGGTTTACCCAGCCCATTGCGTGAGTGAGTATGGCTTTGCTGAATTCAAAAAAATAGGTGGAAAAAGGCTAAGCACCCTACAAAGATTAGTCTTTTAGGGTTTCTTGGTATTTCAGTAAGGCTTTCTGCTTACTTATTTAATACCCAACTAATAAAACAGCCTACCTCAATCTCCAATACCTAATCTGTCCCAGGATGAGGCCTGCTGCGAAGGTTATGTAGACCAGAAGGTAGCTAATCTCGGTGAAAAAGAAACCAATGTCAACCGTATGCTTGTTAGGGAGCAACCTTAGGGCAAACCCAAGGCAGAATATAACTAAGACTAGGGTGAGTGGAAGAAAGAGGCGGTGCTTGACTCTGAATTCTCTCAAAAATAGATGAATCACCCCAAGTAAGAATAG
>QMQS01000022.1 GCA_003650585.1 Candidatus Woesearchaeota archaeon | reverse complement strand
GTTCTCTAGCTTTATCCTTCTCCATGCATGCCCCCCTGGCAGCACCATACCAAAAAGTATCTGCGAACCATTGAAGCCGAGCCCATGTCTATTTCCAACATAACCCACCAAATCAAACTCCTTCACTGCCACAATCCTTGTTTGGGTATAATACACAACTGTCGCTCCTGCTGAAAGCACAATAATGATTCCTAGAATAAATAAATATCTAACCAAGCTCATGTTCATCTCCTCCACTTGATTAGATAGAGTAGAATCACCAAAACAGTGCCAATCACAACAACACCTGCAACAGATGTAATGATAGCAATCAAGAGAATTGATCTATTGCCCTCTAGAGCTGGCTTTTCTGCTTCTGGCGCTTTTATGAGTATCTTTTCATTGAATCTCTTCGAGATACCCCCAAAGAATACCTCAATGCTCAAATTATGTTCTCCCTCAGAAAAGCCTGCGGTGTCCACAAAGGTTTCCAGCTGGGCTTCCTTGAAACCACCCATCTTAACAGTCGGCGTTGTGGCGAGCCTTCTACCATCAATATAAATCACAGCATAAACATCCAGGGTATGCCTCCATCTTGCCTGTAAAACAAATACGAACTTAGAGATTGTAGATGTCGGAAGTTGATTAGGGAACTTAACCAATCTCACGTCTAATGAGCCAATTGTAAATAGTTGCCTAGCACTCTTGGTCTTCCCGTGATAAAAGACAGTAGCCTTCGCTAAATAATCTCCAGGTGGAATTCCGGATGTGGAAAACTCTATTGGCTCTTCTCGTGTTTTTCCAGTAACTAAAACTCCGTCCAAGTCTCTCGTGAAGGAATAAACCGTCTCGTTGTCAATCTCTTCTACAACAGCAAAATCCAGTTTCATTTGGGTAATATTGTTATGCCCCCTGTTTATTATCACTATATTGCCCTCTACTGTCTCATTCTCCTCTACACTTGGAATATTCAAACTCAAATCAATATAATACCCAGGGTAAGGTACATACACATAGATTGGCTCTTCGATAGCAGGAATTGCAGTCATGCCATAGCCCTTGGGCGCCTTTTCAACGCCACCCACAAAGAGGGTCCACTTTCCAGGTCTGCTCAAATTCTCAGGCAACCTCAACACAACTGTAATCTCTCTTGGGCCTCCGCCCTGATTTGGGTCAATCAATGTGGCGTAGGGCTCTAGATTGCCTGCAATATAGGTTGTGATATTACTCGCACCCCAAAATCTGTTTGTGTAATTAAAGGTTAGGTTGGGCTCAAAATCCAGATGCACAATTCTACTGTAAGTGAGTATTGCCCATGTGGAATTGGGCAAGAACAGAAGAACTAGAAGAGTTAACCATAGTTTTGACTTTATATTCAACATTTTAAAAAAAGGGAAAAGGGTTTAACAGCTCGCTGTGGCTCCCAGATCTACAGCAGTCGCAGTCCAGGTTACCTTTGTTTCCTTGTCTAAGAGGTCTGGATCAATGTCACTTGTTATGTTGACATATGCCCCGATTGCAAGTGAGTTCTTGCTGACAGTAAAGTTCAAACACTGGCATACCTGCTGCTTGGTTGTGGTTACATCATTCCAGCTTCCTAATGTTACACTGTCATTGCATGAACCTGTCTCATTATCTTGGAACCACCACTTCAACCTGGTTCCACCAGAGGCTTGGGTTGGTAAATACTGGGAAGCAGTCTCGTTAGATTGTATTGAAACATTAAGGTATGTGGTTCCTATGTTCACCAACTCTAGAGGTGTCTCGCCAGTAGCCCAGGTCTTATTCCATTCGTCTCTGCAGTAAGTGCTGTTCCACCACTCAGGACTTGTGATTGTACCATTAATCCACATTGTACAAGCTCGAGTAGTCTCTCCAGCTTCAACATAACCCGTACCAAAGTCAATCCTAGCATACGCGTCCGTGAAGTCAAGACCAGCAACAGACTCTACAGTTAGGTTCACATAACCATATGTAGGACCAAGGGCAAATCCTGTTATTGGTACAAATTTCATACTCTTTATCTTCTGTAGGCTTATCAAGGTGCCTCCCAAACTAACAATTATAGCCACAATCAGTAGTGCAGCCAAAACACGGTTTGAAACTTCAGCCATTTTTATTTCCCTCCTTTTCGTGGTTCAAGGATCGTGATGGATAACTCAGCGGATGTGTCCACCTCTTTGGGTGGTTCTGGAACCTGCTCGTGTGGTGTTTCCACTCGTAAGGAGATCTCTGCCCCATCAACTGTTTTTCCCTGCGGCACATACTTAACCCTAACCTCACTAAGCTGGTCCATAACTGTCCACGTACCCAAAACAGATATCAGAACTGTAATTATCAAAAGTACCAAAATTATTCCTTTAGGGATATCATCCATCTTTTTTTCACCTTTGAAGATATATATGCAAAAGACCTCTTTTTCCCTCAAAAATACTCACTTATATTTATATTTTTTGTTTTTTCAGAGTAATTGACTCAAAATATAGTAAATCAAAAGGAAGAGGAAAGTAAAAACGAGGATAAAGGCAATAACAGAAAGTATGGTTATCATAACCTTTCTTTTGTGCTTTAAACGTTTGAGTTCCTCAAGATAGCGTTCTTTCTCAGCAGTATAAAACTCCACATCTATATCCTTCGATATAAAGGATTCACACAGTTCTATTTTCTGTTTTATTTGCAATTCCCTCTTTTTTGAAAACACCTCAAGCATGAATAGCTTACAGTAAGGTGTAATATAAATAGATTACTGTTAAAAACAATAAACTTTAAAAACAACCCCAAAGTTCCAAGTAGCTGATGGCTACTGTTAAGGCGTTCAACAAATGGTCCACTGAAGGCATAGAGGTAAAAGATGAAGGGCTAAAGCGCTACATCTGCTTAGACCCTACTATTGTACCAAGGACTGGTGCCAAATACGCTGGCCAGAGGTTTCACAAATCAAACGTGTTCATAGTAGAGAGATTAATTAACAGGGTAATGGTGCCTGGACACCGCGGAAAAAAGCATAAGCTCACTTCAGGGCATTGCACAGGTAAAGCCCTCAATGCCTACAGAATCGTAGAGAAAGCACTCGAGTACATCGAAAAGAAAACAGGCAAGAACCCCATAGAGGTGCTTGTGAGAGCAATTGAGAATGCTGCAACGAGAGAAGAGATTGTGACTATAGAGTATGGAGGTGCCAGATACCCTAAAGCAGTCGAATGCTCACCACAGAGGAGGGTGGACCTTGTTTTGAGATATTTTGTTCATGGCGCTTATGACAGGTCCTTTAAGAGTAAGGTCTCTGCTGAGCAGGCTCTGGCTGAAGAGATATTGGCAGCTTATGAGGGTAGTCCCAAGTCCGCTGCTGTCTCAAAGAAGCGTGAGTTAGAGAGGCAGGCCGACGCTTCTAGATAAAGGGCAATTCTTCCTTTGATTTTATCCCATAGATGAATAGATAATTCCAGAATAGCCACGGCTTCTTCTTTACATGCACAGAGAACCCTGCCTCACGAAATACCCTCTTTATTGTGTCAGGATTGGAGAGCCACTCCACATCAGGGAGTATATGGAAGTAATTCACATACTCCACAAAGCATATCCTTCCGTGTTCTGGGAGCAAGGCATTTAACTCCCTCAAAACCTTCTTCACATCAGACAAGTAGGAAAGCATACCAACAGAGACAGCACAATCGATATAGCCCACAGAGGGATGGACTCTTGATGTGTGCTCCACATCATATATCAACTCAACATGCGAGAGTACAGGTGTGCCTGAGGTAAGCCTTTTGTGCTCTAATCTTTTCTCTGTAATCTTGAGCTCATTTTCAGAGATATTGGTTGCGTAAACCTTGCCAGTTGGTCCAACCTCCTCTGCCAAATGCAGAGTAAGTGTGCCCACATTGCAACCAAACTCGAGCACTGTCTTGCCACGCAAATCTCCAAGTAGTTGGAGTATCTCCTTGCGTATTGGTTTTGGGAGATTGAATGATTCAAAAACAAGGTGAACCTGAGCAAAGGCATCGTTTATGCTCATTATCATCTTTGGGTCATTGTACAGCTCTATCAGGAAGTACATGGGTACACCAAGCAAAACAAAAGATGCCCCAAGGAAGAGTATTCTTAGTGCCCCTTGTTGAGAATAGACCCAATAGGAAGTCAGCACGAGGAATATGCCCACAATAATATATGGCACAAATCTACCGCCCGGGGCTTTAAAATGGCGTATCAGGTGGGGTTTCTCCCTTCTAAGTCGAGCGACCATAATTAAAACCACTGAATAGAGGAATAACACCAATGGCACTAGCAACTCAAGCAATGTCTTGAATGAGCCAAACCCAAACATAATAAAGATAGCAGTGGCAAACCCTTGAAAGATGATTGCCTTGTAGGGTGAGTTGTACTTTGGATGAATCTTCTTGAATTGCGATAGAAAGAGTTTATCTCTGGTTAGAGCCATTATCAGGCGAGGTGTGGAGACAATCCAACCCGCAGCAGCACCAATTATAACCAGATAAGTACCTAGCCCGATAAGGGTTTTGCCTAGTGGCCCAAAAACAACCCCAGCAACATCTGCCAATGGAGCATTGGAATTGCCGTAGATGTTCCATCTTATCACGCCCATCGAAACAAAGGCAAGCAGTATAGTTAGGGTTGCCAGAACAATGGTTGCTGTTACTAGGGCTCTGGGTAAATCCCTCTCAGGATTGCTCGTTTCCTCAGCGAGGAATGTTGTTGTCTCCCAACCAAAAAATGTCTCAACAATGTAGAAAACAGCGAGGAATGTCATGTGAAAAGGCACAACAAAAAATGGAACATAATTACTGAAAGAGAATTTTGTTAGACCAGAGAGAATCATAATAACGATAATAGAAATGTTGATTGTGGCGAATGTGGCGAGCATCACAGCGCTTGTTCTCATCCCAAAGTATGCTATCGCACTGAATATGAATAGGAACATCAAGCAAATAGCAACCTTTACAGTGTACATTGGATACGGAAAGAGATACTGTATTGCCCCAACAATGAGCATTGCAGTGGTTATATTGGCTATCAACCAGGTTATCCACCCAATCATAAATGAAAAGAAGCGCCCAAAGGTCTGTTTTGTGAACTCGTATACACCCCCTGCTTTGGGGAACATTGAGGTAAGCTCAGCAAAGCATGTGGCTACATAGATAGCCATTGCCGAGAGAATAAGCCAGCTTATCATAGACGCAGGTCCTGCATACTTGGCGCCCATTGCAGGCAAGAAGTATATACCAGTGCCCATCATTGCATTCAGTGTTAAGAGAACTAGCAACTTGTAGTTGAGCACCTTTTTGAGTTCTCCCATGCCCCTGTTTTTCTTAGCCATATATAAAAAGTTTCTGGTTTGGGCAAAAGTATTTATTTTGGTAAACCAAACCCATTAACTATGGAGGTAGAATTTATTGAGTGTAGGTACAAATCCGAAGCAAAGCTCAGCAAAGCACAAATCCAAAAACTGCCAAAGTGTGTTGGCATATGTGCAACCCTACAATACATTGATAGCTTGCCAGGGATAAAATCCAGCATAGAAGCCACAGGAAGAAAAGTGGAGCTCCTTGAAACAGATAATGGTTTCTACAGAGGGCAGATACTTGGCTGCTCCAAACTTGGCTTGGCTAATTTTGAGGGTGTGCTTTTTGTGGGGGATGGAATGTTCCACCCAATCAACATTAAGATGCAGTTCAAGGGCGACGTGTTTGTTTTCAATCCATACACACATGAGTTCAGGAGAGTGGGTGAGGGCGAGGTGGTGCATTATAGAAAAAGAATCAAAGCCGCCTATACAAGGTTCCTCAGTGCAAAGAGTGTGGGCGTGTTAATATCAACAAAGCCCGGGCAAGTGTGGAATGATTTCGACAAGCTGGAGAGCATTTTCCCTGAAAAGAGGTTTTACTATCTTGTTTTTGATAACATTAGCTTAGGAGAATTGGAGAACTTTCCCTTTGTTGAGGTTTTTGTAAACACCGCTTGCCCAAGAATCGGTTTGGATGACTCATTTGAGCATGGCAAACCTGTCTTAAATATATCTGACCTTAAGAGCTTACATAATAAGATTAGTACTTATAGGTAGTTAAAAACCAAAAGGTTTTTATTTGTCATATTTCTCCTTAGAAGTATGAGGGGTTTACATGGAAGGAGGGTGCCAAGACACAAGGGTGGCTTGCTGGTTACGGACTTGCACAACCACCCTGACAAAGCCGTAAGCATTGATTACCTTGTGGAGATATGCACCCATGGTATCATTGGGTTCTCACACCACCCAGTCCATGCAAGAGTGATGGGGTTTGAAGAGGCAATCTCAGCTTTGTGTGATACAATAGAGCAAAATAAAAGGAAGGACTTATGCATAGAGGTATTAGAGCCAGGGTTGGCAAGAATTACACATGACTCAACCAGCGGAGAGAGGGTGGGTTATGCTGTAAACACCCAAGAAGTCATTGCTGGAATGTATCACATCTTAGCTGTGGGATGCCCAGAGATCTTACCTAAGTACACCAACCCTTTAGAGGCAGTCGAAGCAATTCACAGCTATGGTGGGCTGGCAATTCTGAACCATCCATTTTGGATTAGCAAGCACTATTGGTTCGGGGAACTCAATGGGCCTTGGAGCATAGAGAATGCAGATGGAGCTACAGTGAGGGCGTTCGAGCAGTTATGCGAAAAGGTGGACGCAATCGAGGTTTTCAATGCCCAATTTACATTGAGCAAGAGAGTTAATGATATGGCTAAAAGCATAGCAAGGGACTTGGGAAAGCCAGGTGTGTTCTGCTCAGATTCCCATCCCAAGCAATACTCTGAGTTCACGGTTGGTGTGTATCTGGATGTGCCTAACAGCGGGCTGACAATAGAGTACATTAACGAGTCAATAGCAAGGGGTGAGTTTGAGCCATCTGAAGAGCGCTATGTTAGTCCAGCTGTAGTTGTTTTAACAAACGGATTGCTTTTGTTGGAAGGTAAGTTAAGGAATGTTGGTTTTTTTAGAGAGTAGTGTGTGTCACTCGGTATTATATCAAAACCTTTAAATACTATAGGAAATTTCTTTTGGGAAGTGAGAGAGGAGAAGAAGCCGAGGTGTGACTTGCTTCTTGGATGTTAAGAATGAAACCATTGTTACCAACACTCAAGGAGAAAAAGCGCTACATTGGGTTTGAGGTATCAAGCGACCAACCACTAAGCAAACAAGAGATAGTAGCAGCATTAAACCAGGGTTTTAGGTCATATCTCGGTGAACTCGGACTAGCCAAAGCGGGTGTTTTTGTTTTAAGGGAGACAATCACAACCAAAGTGGGAATCGTTAGAGTAAGCACAAAGTATGTAAATGATGTAAAAGCTGCCATGGTGCTAATCAACAAAATTGGTAGCAAGGATGTTATGTTCAGAACAATCGTTGTGTCTGGAACCGTAAAGAAAACAAAACAAAAGGTTTATGGTGAGGCATCATGAAAGAGGACATGCATCAAGCAATGGGGTATGATAGGGCAATAACAATGTTCAGCCCAGATGGGCGACTCCTTCAGGTGGAGTATGCTAAGAAGACAGTTAGACAAGGTTCAACTGCCATTGGGATTGTCACAAAGGAGGGGGTTGTTTTCATTGCTGACAAGCGTATCGTGGACACCCTCGTTGTACCCGAGTCGGTTGAAAAGATATTTGAGATAGATGAGCACATAGGCGCCACTGCCTCAGGTATTATATCAGACGCAAGGGTGCTAATAGAAGAGGCGAGGGTAAAGGCACAGCAACATCGCATAACTTACGACTCAAAGATAGACATACTCTCCATAGTAAAAAGGATTGCAGACATCAAGCAGGTATTCACTCAATCTGGGGGTTTGAGACCATTTGGCGTTTCCCTTCTGATTGGTGGAGTTGACAGTGATAAACCTGTGCTTTATGAGACTGACCCCACAGGCATATACTTTGAGTACAAGGCCTCTGTTATTGGCGAAGGTGAAACAATCATTGAAGACTTTCTCCACAAGCATTACAAGCCAAGCCTAACACTAAGAGAGGGTTTTGAGCTCGGGTTAAAGGCACTAGCTAAACTCTTTGAGACAACAGAGTGGGACCTAAAAAGGATTGATGGGGCATATATCAGCGTGAAAGAACAGAAATTCAAGAAATTCTCACCTGAAGAGATAAAGAAAACCGTAAGCAAGATCCTGAAAAAATGAGCAGACCAGGTTACATAGATACCTCCAGGCTAAGTATCAATCTTGCCATCTATCGCTCAGGTAGCAACAAGTTTGAGGTTGTTGTTGACCCAGACCTAGCAATGGAGTTCAGAGAAGGGAAAGCTGTGGAAATTAGGGATGTGCTTAAGAGCGAATATATTTTCTCTGACGCTCAAAAGGGTAACTTGGCATCCGAGCACCTACTCAAACAGGTTTTTGGCACTGATGATGTTCTGTTAGTTGCAGAGAAGATAGTGAAAGAGGGTGAGGTACAGTTATCAGCAGAATTTAGAAGGAAGTTGCGTGAGCAAAAGCGTAGGCGCATACTCGACATAATCCATAGGAACTCAATCAATCCCCAAACAAACACACCTCACACAATAGAGCGACTTGAGGCAGCATTGGAAGAGGCAAAGGTCCGTGTTGATGAATTCAAAAAACCAGAGGACCAAGTCCAAACAGTGCTCAAAGCTATTCAGAGCATTATCCCTATCAGGTATGAGGTGAGGGTTATTGAAGTTATAGTTGAGCCAAAATATGCACCCCAATCCTACTCGATTCTCAAGTCATATGGCAACCTGGAGGAAACACAGTGGCTAAATGATGGTTCTTTAAGAGCCAGATTGAGGTTGCCTGCTGGAATGCAAAACGAGTTGTTTGACCGGCTAAACAGTCTAACCCACGGTAGTGTGGACATTAAGGTTATTAAAAAAGAATAGAGGTTGTTGAAAGATGGGTAAACTACTAGTTCAACAAAAGCAAATTGTTGTACCAGGGGAGGTTTTAGCAGAAGGGATGGACTACCTCCCAGGTGATGGTACTTTTAGGGATAAAAACCAGATAGTGGCCAACATACTTGGTTTGGTTAATCTAAAGGGTAGGCTCATTAAGTTGATTCCACTTGCCGGCAAGTATAAGCCGAAAAGAGACGACTTGGTTATAGGGCGTGTGACAGACATAGTATCTAAGGGCTGGGTGGTGGACATAAACTGTGCTTATCCTGCTATGATTACACTCAGGGATGCTACCGCAGATTTTATTCCCAAGGATGCAGACCTTTCGAGATATTTTAACATTGGTGACTATGTGATTGCGAGGATAACAAGGGTAACATCCCAGAACCTCATTGACTTATCGATGCGTGGACCGATGCTCAAGAAACTTGAAGGTGGGCGGCTAATCAAGATTAATCCCACCAAAGTGCCAAGGGTAATTGGAAAGAAAGCATCCATGATTAATCTGATTAAAGAGAAAACAGACTGTCAGATTCTTGTGGGTCAAAACGGCCTGATTTGGTTGAATGGTGACCCAAAGGGTGAGATTCTAGCTGTCAATGCAATCCTAAAGATAGAGAGAGAGTCGCACCTTAGTGGCTTGACTGAAGAGATTGAAAAGTTTATAGATGAGGGGCTAAAGGCGATCTAGGTGAAGTAAAAATGGCTTACACAAAGAGACACAATGGTAGAAAATTCGATGAGACAAGAGAGATTGTCGCAAAGGTAGGGGTTATAAAGAATGCTGATGGTTCTGCTTATTACAGACAAGGTGACACTGAAGCGTATGCTGCGGTGTATGGACCAAGGCAGCTTTACCCCAGTTTTTTGAAAGACCCATCCAAGGGGCGTATCAGATGCTACTATAATATGCTCCCTTTCTCTGGGATGGGCGACAGGGTGAGACCAGGACCCAGCAGACGCTCTAAGGAGATATCCCTGGTAACAGAGAAAGCGTTCCAACCAGTAATCAACCTGGAAGAATTCCCAAACACAGTTGTGGACGTGTTCATCGAGCTGACTCAGACAGACGCTGGGAGTAGGTGTGCTGGGATATGTGCTGCCTCTATGGCGCTCGCTGATGCAGGGATACCAATGAAGGACCTGGTGGTAGCAGTTTCTGTTGGTAAGGTTGGCAAGAGGTTGCTTGTGGACTTGGACTATGAAGAGGAAGCATACGAAGATGAGCCAGTGGCAGACATGCCAATTGCTATACTCCCAAGAACCAGAGAGATTACACTCCTACAGATGGATGGGCAGATAACAAAAAAGGAGATTATGGATGCGATTAAACTCGGTGAGAAAGCAATCCAAAAGATTTACAATATTCAGAAGGAGGCACTAAGAGCCAAATTTGCTAATGGTGGGAGAGATGTCAAACGCAAATAGAACTTTTAAGCAACACTTGATTAAGAACCTGGATAGTAACGTAAGGTATGATCTAAGAAAGAAATTGGAATTCAGAGATGTTAAAGTAGAGCTCGGAGTGGTGGCAAAAGCAGAGGGCTCATGCAAAGTAACCATTGGAGATACGATTGTAATTGCTGGTACAAAGTTGGCTATTGAAGAGCCATACCCGGATCGCCCTGAGGAGGGCTCATTCTCTGTTAACACAGAGCTTTTGCCGTTGTCTTCTCCTGACTTTGAAACAGGACCACCTGGTATAGAGGCAATAGAAATCTCGAGAGTTGTGGATAGGACACTTAGAGAGGGCAAGGCTGTGGATTTCAAAAAGCTCTTGATTAAGAAGGGTGAGGCAGCTTGGATTATTTTCATTGACATTGTATCAATTAATGATGATGGAAATCTTCTGGATGCTGCATGCATGGCTGCACTTGGGGCATTGTTAAACACAGAATTCCCAAAGGTCAACAAGGATGGCACCATTGACTATAAAACCAAGTCTGGTAAGAAGCTGCTCGTTGAGAGTATGCCCCTGCTTGTAACAGTTTACAAGATTGGGAGGCATTTGTTCCTCGACCCAATTAGAGCAGAGGAGCAGTTTATAGATGCCCGCCTTTCTGTTGGTACACTTGAGGATGGCACAATCTGCGCACTCCAGAAGGGAGGGGATGCACCCCTAACACTAGAGGAGATTGACCAGATGATAGATATTGCAACCAAACAAGCCAAAGAACTCAGGAAGCTGTTCAAGGGTGGTGGTAAAGGTGGCAAAGGCAAAAAGTGAAGAGGAATACACAAAGTATGAAATCTCAAGGATGATTGGTTCAAGGGCACTCCAGCTGGCTATGGGTGCTCCGTTTCTTATTAAACTCACAAAGAAGGATTTGGAGAAACTTGGCTACAACCCCATAGAGATTGCAAAACTAGAGTTTAAGGAGGGTGTGCTACCGATAACTATCAAGAGACCAATGCCATTTGATGAGGAGAATTAGCTACTTGTAACGCCCCCTTTGTTCCACTTTCTCCAATCTTTTCAAAACCATTTCACTATCTTCATAGTGCTTCTTGTACTCAGAAGCTATTAGCCCAAAACAATGTTGCCATATGCTATGATGCCTACTCTTGAGTGCCTGTTTCATTAGATGCAGGTCCACTGCTTTGTCCTCTATTTTGGTTGAATGGAAACTCAGCCCGAAATCAATAAGGTAAACCTCATCCTTGAGCAGCAGCATGTTGGAGGTGGTGAGGTCACCATGAATAATGTTGTTGGCGTGGAGTTTGGCAATTATGGTGCCAATCTTTGGGCAAATATCAGCCATGTTGGTTTTGTTTAGATGCTCGCTTAGTTTTTTCCCATCTATGTATTCCATCTTTATTACCATATCTTTATCTGAGATAGAGATGAGCTTTAGTGCTTTAACGCCTATTGTTTCAAGCTTCTCAAGCACTC
>QMQS01000021.1 GCA_003650585.1 Candidatus Woesearchaeota archaeon | reverse complement strand
TTTTTCTACCATTCTTGAGGTTATATTGTGTTTGTGAGTGCGAGTTGATTAAGCGTGGGTATTATCCAAATGGGGGTGGTTTGGTAAGGTTGAGATTCAGAAAAGGTGAAAGCCTGCTTAAAAGTTTGGAGCTAACAAAGCGTGGTAAGCTAATTGAGATTGGGGGCGTATCCCATGCCTCTGAGGATTTGGCTAAGCGAAGAGTGTCAGAGCGCCAGGCAGAGGCAGCCCTAAAAAGGCTAAAACACCTCGCCAGAGTTAACATTCATTGCTACTACTATAAAACACTCTCGACTGGTTCTGGGATAACCCTGTTTGCAAGGTTTGAGCCACAGGGCAATATACCAGTGATAATAGGGAGCTGCTCTCTGGGCAAGCCGGGCAGGTTGGCTGAGGGTGTTGGGAATGAAGCAGCAGAAGCCCTACTCAAGAACATAGGGTTTGGGGCTCCAATTGACCCATACCTCGCTGATCAATTACTCATAATTGCAGTTTTATCTGGTGGCGTGCTGAGGGCACCAAAAATAACCGGGCATATTAAGAGTGGGATTTATGTAATCCAAAAGTTCTTGGGCAATGTGGTCTCTTTAGAGGGGTTAACTATCAGAGTTAAGAGGGGCATTCAATTGTTCCATTAAACCGAAACAATTATATATCAATTGTTCTAATACAATAGATTATGATACTCCAAGCACTTACAGACTGGAACCATTGGTGGGAAGCGGGGGTGGTAGAGGAAGCGCTTCTCGGTCAGAATAGGCCCATTCTGAAACAACTAATATCCACACTAAAACTGAGAGAGATAAAGCTTCTCATAGGGGTGAGGAGAAGTGGTAAGTCCACACTATTCTATCAATTGATATCACACCTTCTAAAGAAGGGCGTTAATCCAAAGGAGATTTTGTTGATAAATTTTGAGGATGATGTGCTCTCAAAGAAGAGTCTAAGGGAGATTTATGAAGAGTATAGGGCTAACATAAACCCCAAAACAGCCCCATACCTCTTCATGGATGAGGTTCATAGGTGTAATGAATGGGCTTTGTTCCTTAGAAAATTATATGACTTGAAAAAAGTGAAACAAATTTTTATTACAGATTCCTCATCAAAGTATATTAGACCTGATTTTGCGAGAGTTCTTACAGGAAGGAGTGTGAGCATACCTATATTCCCACTCTCATTCGAGGAGTATTTACATTGGAGCGGATTTGAAGCTAAGAAATCGCTAAGCAGCGATAATATTAGTATAATTAGGAACTGCTTTCTTGATTTCTTGAGGTGGGGTGGATTTCCTGAAGTATTTTTCAAAACAGAGGCACAAAAGAAACCACTGCTACTTGAGTATTTTAGTGATATAATTCATAAGGATATAATTGAGAGGTATAACCTAAATTACGCAAAGGTGAAGCATCTAGCGGATATTTTAGTCACCAACTCTGGCAAACTGTTTAGTCCAAGGAAGTACTCACGCACCTATGGGCTTTCACTGGAGAGCATAAATACCTACTTACACTATTTCGGTGAAGTGTTCTTGTTCTTCCTTGTCCCAAAATTCTCCTACTCTCTAAGGAGCCAACAGATTTCTCCAAAGAAAGTTTATGTTGTGGATATGGGTTTCTTCAACAACCTCGGGTTTCAGTTCAGCCAGAATATTGGAAGAGTTTACGAGAATACTGTTTTTATAGAGCTAAGGAGACGCGGCAACGAGGTATATTACTGGAGTGATGCACATGAATGCGACTTTGTGGTTAAGGAGGGGATTAAGGTTAAAGAGGTAATACAAGTGTGCTGTGAGTTAAACGAAGAGAATAAGGCAAGAGAGGTTAAAGGTGTCCTAGAAGCGATGGAGGAATTCAAATTGAGAAGGGGATTGGTTATAACAAGGGATTACGAAAAGAGAGAGGGAGTAAGTGGTAAGGAAATTGTGTTCAAGCCCCTGTGGAAATGGTTACTTAATATCTAAAGCTTTAGAGTTCAAGGAGTTCAATGGCAGTCTTAATCCGCCTCAAGTCATAGCGAAACTTTCGCCTCAAGGCAGTGGAGCCAGGGGTTGAGCGCAGCCCCTTTAACAGCAACTCAAAAGAGCTCTTGGCTTCTGGAAGCATCCTGTTGTTTAGGAAGAAATCTATTTTCTTGATTTCAGATTCAATGTACTCCTCATCAACGCTCTTGGGTGGGGTCTTCCTAACCCTTATTGTGGTTGTGGGTGCAGCCCTCCTCCTTCTGGTGGTTTTCCTCTTGGCGCTTGGCTTGGTAGAGAGTTTAGGGAGTTTTATTTTAGAAGGATGTTTCAATGGTGGAGGTGGCACCTGTGGAAGTTTTGGTAATGGTTTGCTCACTGGAGGATTATCCTCTACCTTAAACCTAAACTCATGTTCAGCTAAAGTGGTTGCTCTCCTTCTGGGCATATCTCAAGCCATTGCATAAAACCTATATAAATCTTTTGTTTTACCACAAAGTTTTTAAGCAAGCAGAAAACCACCCTGAGTAAATTGGTAAACAAAACATGCATAAGTTGTAAGAAAAGCATTGAGAATGATTCTGGGGCAGTTGAGTTTCCATGCCCCAACTGTGGTGAAGCCACCATTGTTAGGTGTAGCCACTGTAGGAGAATCGCAGCAAGATACCAGTGCCCTAGGTGTGGGTTCGTTGGTCCCTATTGAAAATGGCAGATGTGGCTATAACGCTGAGGATAATGCCCACCTCTCCACAAGAGGATTTAGACGGGATAATTGAGAAGGCAAGGGCGCTTGTTGAGGGGTTTGGAGGCAAGGTGCACACCTCAACCAAAAAGCCAGTTGCTTTTGGGCTTGAAGCGATTGAGATTCTGTTTATTATGGACGAGGGGAAGGGCTCCACTGAAGAACTCGAGAAACAGATATCAGGATTGCCAGGTGTGAGCAGTGTTGATGTTGTGGATGTAAGGCGAGCAATAGGGTAATCACAATTTTTTTAAATCATTCAGGCTTCTTCTCAAAGAATGGAACTAGAGCAATATTTTAGCGAATTGTTTACAAAAAGTGAGGACCCATTTACAGACATTATTGGTCAGCAAAGGGTTAAACAGCAGCTAAAGTCCACCCTTATTTCTGGTAGGAATGTGATTATAGTTGGTCCACCAGGCATTGGCAAGACCACCCTGGCTAAGAATGTTGCTGCTTTGTTGCCAGAGATAACAGTAAATGATTGTGGTTTTAATTGCCTCCCTAACGAGCCACTATGCCCTATGTGCCTCTCTGGTAAGACCACAAAGAGGAAAAAGGTTCAGGGGAGTGCAAGGTTTGTGAGGGTACAGGGGAGCCCTGACCTCACACCAGAGGACCTACTGGGTGACATCGACCCAGTCATGGCACTAAAATACGGACCAACATCACCAAGAGCATTCACCCCTGGGAAGATATTCAAGGCAAACCAAGGTGTGCTGTTCTTTGACGAGTTGAATAGATGCCCTGAGAAACTCCAGAACGCACTACTGCAGGTGCTTGAAGAGGGAAACATAACGATAGGCAACTATGACCTTGACTTTAAGGTAAAATTTGTTTTCATTGCCACTATGAACCCCGAGGACAAAAACACTGAGGAGCTCTCAGACGTGCTGATGGATCGCTTTGATTTCATTTATATGGGATACCCAGAGGATATTGAAACAGAGTTAACAATAGTCAAGTGTAAGGGTAAAAGCATAGCAAGGTTTCCAGAGCAATTACTAAAGGCAACGATTAAGTTCGTGAGGTTGCTGCGTGATGATGATAAGTTAGAAAAGAAACCCAGTGTTAGGGCGTCCCTAGGGCTTTATGAAAGAGCCCAAGCAAACGCAATGCTCAATGGTAGAAAGGTGGTGGGGTTTGATGATGTGGCCTCTGTACTCATTTCTGTGCTCGCACACAGGATTAGGTTGAGGCCCTCTTCTAGGTTCCTCATAAGACCAGAGGACTATGTAAGAGAGCAATTCTCAAAGTTCTGCAAGAGCGAGGGGCTACCTGGATTAGACGAGAAGGGTGATTCACGGTAGCAGCAGTGTTACAGTGGCAAAGACAGCGCATGGTGTGGAGTTGCAGGGTAAGTTACGCTCTGAATTTGATGAGGATCGGCTGATGCACCTCGTACTGGATAATGACAAGGAAACACTAACCCAGGGTCTGATACTCAAGCAAGCCCTCAACCATGGGCACAGGTGCTTCACACCGAGTCAACTCCTCGAAACGCTTATAACTGATTATAGGACAGCAGAGAAGCTCTATGGCAAAACCCTGCTTAGGCTTGCCACTGGTTACTCAGCAGAGTACCTTCGCAAGAATATCAAGATACCTGAGTTTAGGAAAAAGGTGAGTAATGACGTGGAGCAAATACAGAAACGCCTCGAAGACCGAGGTTTAATTGATGGAGAGGGGCGTATAAGCGACTTGGGCATAGAGTTGGCTTCATTACTGCTATACATAGAGGAACTTGAACGATTGGTCCCAAAGAGAGGTCTGGGTGGCAAGTTAACAAAGATAAGAAACACCTTTGGTGAGAGAGAGGCACGCATAGAGTTCCGCAAGGGTTTGCCTTATAGAAACCTCGACACAAGGGGAACAGTAAAGAGGGCAGCAAGGAGGCTACACCGCAGCTTTTTAAAGCAGGACCTGGTGGCATTTGACAGAAAGCAGCGTGGGCTGAAATGGGTGGTGTTTGTGCTTGATTCTAGTGGGAGCATGCAAGACACCAAGATAGATTATGCAAAGAAGGCAGGGATTGCACTGGCTTATAGAGCCATAGAAGAGGGCAATAGGATTGGGCTCGTTGTGTTCTCGAGCAAGGTCTTGGTTGAGGAGGCACCCACCCGTGACCTCAAGAGGATACTAAAAGCAATCACTGTGGTCTCGCCCAAGAGGGAAACAGATATTGCCTCTGCAATACGCGCTGCAGTCAAACTCTTCCCTAGGGGCAAACACACTAAGCATATGATAATAATCACAGACGCGTTGCCAACCCATGGCAAACAGCCTGAGGAAGAAACCCTCAAAGAGGTTGGCATAGCCACAGCCCAAGGCGTAAGCATCTCCCTTGTGGGTATACAACTAAACCAAAAGGGTGAGCGTTTGGCTAAGCGAATAACCGAGCTTGGGGAGGGGCGATTGTACGTTGTAAAGGAGTTAAGTAACCTTGATAGGGTTGTGCTCACAGACTACTATGCTGTAGAATGAAAATCCTTGCATTCGTGGATTTGCATGGTAATATTGCACTCTTGAAAAGGATAGTTGTAGAAAGCAAGAATTATGAGCTGGTGGTCTGTGCTGGTGATATCTCAAATTTCGAGCACAACTTGAGCACCCTATTAGCAATGCTTGCCAAGGCAACCCCACCAGTGCTCATAATTCCTGGCAACCATGAAACACCAGAGGCATTGCAAGAGGCATGTTCTAAGCATCCAAAACTTTTGTTCTTACATCGTGGGCTGTACAAAGCCAAGGGGATAAGTTTTGTTGGTTATGGCACTGGAGGCTTTAGCATTGTTGATAAGGGTTTTGAGGGGTTTGCTGAGAGGGTGAAGCCCCACCTCAGTGGCAAGGTTGTGTTGATAACTCATGCCCCACCGCACAAAACCAAGCTGGATATTGTACTGGGTGAGCACCGTGGCTCCAAGTCCATCAGGAAGTTCATCACAAGTGTAAAGCCAGTGTTGGCAATCTGCGGACATTTCCATGAGACAGAGGGGCAAGAGGATTACATTGGCAGAACAAGAATAGTCAATCCAGGTAAAAGAGGTAAGTTGCTTGTGATTCAATAGGTCCAGCGCAGTATCGGTGTGTGGGTTCTTCTATGTATCCGTCTGTGGTGTGGCACTTTGTGATGACTGAACCTCTTTCTCAGAAGGATTTCTCCCTCATAACCACCACGCCCTCTGTAGACAAAAAGCCAAATCGCTAGTAGGATTATCACTATTGCACCCAGGAAGATAGCAAGCTTCTCATTCTGGGTTAGTCCAGTGGGTGGCTGCTGGATTTTGCTCGGTGGTTGCTCCTGCGGCGGTGTGGGCTTACTTGGGCATTTATCCACAATGCTCCATCCAGATGGCACATCACAAGGAGTGGAGAACTCAAAGCACTTGCCAGTCTTTGGATCTATTGCATAAGTTATGACCTGAGCACACACCTTTTTTTCTGGCAATGGTTGTTGTGGCTTCACAGCAGCTTCCTTCCTCACTGCCACAGCAAAGTACGAGAAGCTAGGAGTGGTGGATTCATAGTAAACATAGCTAAGGTCCTCACTCACAACAGTGGTTGGCAACTCGTTCCATTCTCCTTCTGAGAATCTCATCAGCAGGATGTCGTATTTCTCTAGGTCATTCTCTTCGAGCCACTCTTTGCTTACCTTGAACTTGATTTTGGCAGAGGTAATGCTCTCAGCCACCTCCTCGCTAGTCGTAATTTTGAGATATTTGTAAACCAACCTTGCCTTACCCTGCTCCACAGGGGTGCCAATCGCAAACCCTACCTCCTCTGGGGTTAATTTGGTAACCTCCTTCACCTCAACACTGGCATCCTGTATTGGCTTGGTTGTGAAGAGTTTAATCTCCTCAATCCCCTCAACCTCTGGGTGGATTATAGTCTGCTGGGTTGTAACAGTACCACCAGTGACATTGCTCCTCGTGGTTGTCTCTGTGCCACCACTCCCTATGAAATTGAGCACTGTGAGCTCAACCGAATCCTCTGAGAGGAACAGCACCTGGTCATCTGAGCTTTCACCCGCTATCACACCAAGCCCTATAGCGTAAGGTGTGTTGACATCGACAAATGGCGTAGTCCAAGTAAATTTAACAACAATCTCTGCATTTGAACCCAAGCTCTGATTAAAGGCGTCAAACCCATAACCAGACCTGTAGCTATACCTATAGCCCTTATTGAAACTGAAGTTAGACAGGTTTGTCTCTCCAGTTGAGAATTTGTAGCCGTAGCCATAGGCATTCCCATAGCCATAGCCAGCATTTGTGTAATTCTGGGTTATGCTAGTAATCTCAATCTGACATATATCTGAGTTGTTTGAGAATGCCGTACCATTCAAGTAGAAGTTGCATCTAACTGCATTCGTAAGTGCATCACTCGGGGTATCATCGATCAGCACAGTGATTGCCTTGAGGTTTACCTGGTCAGTGGTATGGATATCCACCTTACCAGTGAAATAAACCTTTGTGCCCTCGTAGGGATCATCAGAACCGTCTGTCCTGGTTATTCCCACAGTAATAGCTTTTGCTGGACCAGAAAGAACAAGCAGAGCAACAATTGCAACAGTAATTACCACTGCAAGAACTCTCCTGTACTCCCAACCTCTTTTTTTCATAGGTCCACACCTATTGAGAACTATAGATTAAAATAGATATATTTAAATGTTTTGGTTGTGAACACAACTCTAGTATTCTTGGAGTGAAATCCCTATCTGACCATTTGTCCAATTTTAACTCAATTTTTCTTGGATTATACTCCATAAATAATAGAGTTATTATTGGATTTTATAGAACCAAAAAAGATTTAAATCCCGGATTTTTGGGTTTTGAAAGCATGAAGCTAAAACGCAGAGACTTCCTCCTTAAGGTTTCAGCGCAGGGTGATACCCAAACCAGTTTGGTTAGAAGCCCAAATCCGTGGAGATTTTTCTTGCAATATTTAATGCCTTTATTAGTGTTCATTGGATTGATATTTTTTGTCTCATCGCAGCCCAATCTGGGCGTATTAGCAGAGGGTGGGGTTGATTTAAGCGTGCTACATGTGTTTGTTTACTTTGTTCTATCTACGCTAACACTGAGGGTGCTTCTCTATGCAAAATGGGAGTACCCATTTACCATTGCAATACTGTTTGCAATACTTGTGGGGCTATTTGAAGAGTTGTACCAAGCCAATGTGCCTGGAAGAACACCTGCTGTTATTGACTTCTTGTATGATGCCTCTGGAAGCCTACTTGTGCTTTTTTTTAAGAGATTTCCAAGGTTTATTTTTTGAGACAAATTTTGCTAGCAGTGTTATAACCATTGCCGCAAGGATTATAAGGAAATTTGTAACAGGTGTGATGGGTATTTTAAACACGAGGTTGGCTATGATTACAGCCAACACAACCACTGCTATGCTCAAGCCAAAGCTCACTGCAAACCTCTCTATCCAATCCAGCTCTTCAAAGAAGCACCTCACAATCACATAACCAGGTAGGAATAGCACATACACAACCCCAAAGATAACCCTCAGCACTTCAAGGAAGTTGGCACCGTAGATAGCTGCAACACCGCTCCCCACAAACGCTAGCACTACAAAAGCCAACCATGCTTTGACTTCATTTGTGAGTTTGATCTTTTTTAGGTTCATACTTTCAACTGTAATTCTACTCTGTATTATAAATTTTTTGATAAATGCTTTTGTTGAACCAGTAGATTGTCTTGCCTGCTGCTGTGTAAGTTGGCTTTAGGTAAGCCCGAGATATGTTCCTACCCACATAAAGATAGCTAAAACCTGTTCTGTTGAGGAACCCCGCAATACAATCCAGGTCCCCTGCCATATAGCACAAACCCACCTCGTTGTAAAAGCTCGAGTTGACACCGTGCCCTGGGCTTAGTGATATAGGGGTTAGGTTATAGTAGGGCAAGGCATATGCCTCAAGATGGTCTGTCAAAACAGCCACACCAGGATTGGCTTTGCCAAAATTTGTAAAGAGTTCGTGCTCTTCGTTGGTGATGTAAACCTGCAATGGGGTAATTGCCCTGATGTTCTGTTTGATTGCTAGGGGCATAAGCACTATTAAAAGGAGCACCAGCACAAGATAAGAATACCTCTTGAACCTTGCAGCAACTGCAGCAACAGCGTAGCCAACAAAGAATGGGGTGAGCAAGAATATAAAGGAGATTAAACGCCGGTAAACCAAAAAGAAACCGCGCCAGCTCCAGTAAAGAAACATGTCGAGAGCCATAAAGCCAAGCAGTGGCACCAAAAAACGTCTGGCTTTTGGTTCGTTAAGGATAATTAAGTAGAGCCCTAATGCGAGGAGTGCCAAGAATAAGCTGCCCAGCATGTTTATGTACTGAAAATAGGGCCAGGATTTGCCAAACATCATAAACTCACGCAGGATGCTAAGCAACAAACCATAGCCGCTTATTGCTCCAAAAACAATGATGCTAAGCACCACCATCATGCCTAAGTATAGCAACTTGTTCCAGAGTTTTTTGTTGAACAAGAAGTAGAGCACCGTAGCAATTAAAGCAAACACCATTGTGCTTCTGTGGGTTACCCCAATGGCGATAAATGTGAGCATAGCCAACCCAAACTCTTGCCTCAGAATAAACCAGAAATACAGCAACACCAAGACCATTCCAAAGCACAGGTTGACCAAATAGAAAGGACCAAGCATGGTTATCTGTGAGAGTATCAATGGTGTAAAACCAGCCACTGCCAATGCTGTGTGCTTATTGTTGAATAGTTGCATGCTCACGGCATAAAGCAGAAGTGCAAGGATTGTGTTGAGCAATGCAGGTAGCAATGTGGCTCCATGCAGTAGATTGAGCCCTGTAAGCTCAGAGAAGGCAGCTTGGAATACTGGATTGCCAATTGGATCATTCAGCTTTGTGTGAGAGAAGGGCTCAGTGCTTGGGATGCTTCTTTGCTTAGTGATGGCATCTGCCAACGATACCTCTATCCAGGCATCAACATGTATTGGCAACCCAGAAGCTATGTGTTGGCTTAGGTTGACTAAGAAAACACAGCTTAGTATCAAAACCAATGGTATGGTGGTTTTCCAATTCATGTTAATTAAGCTCTGGGTAAAGGGGGTATTTTGCACAGAGTTGCAGCATCCTCTGCCCTATGCTGGTGATGAGCTCATTATTATCAATATCCTCAATCACATCTGCAATAGCATTAGCTATTAGCTCCATGTCTCTCTCGCACATACCCCTTGTGGTGACTGCTGGTGTGCCCAAGCGTATCCCGCTCGGGTCAAAGGGTGAGCGTTTGTCAAATGGTACCATGTTTTTGTTAACTATGATGTTGGCTCTTTCCAAGGCTGCTTCTGCTTGTGCCCCTGTAACATGCTTGTTGCTCAGGTCAACAAGGATGAGGTGGTTGTCTGTGCCACCTGACACAAGCTTGAAACCCCTCTTAATAAGCGTCTCTGCAAGCACCTTGGCATTCTTTATTACCTGCTGAGCATAAGCCCTGAACTCAGGTTGGAGTGCCTCTTTGAATGCCACTGCTTTTGCTGCTATGATGTGCTCCAGTGGTCCACCTTGCATGCCTGGAAAGACCGCCTTGTCTATTTGCTTGGCAAACTCCTTTTTACATAGTATGATTGCCCCCCTTGGTCCACGCAATGTTTTGTGTGTGGTTGTGGTAACCACATCAGCCCAAGGTACTGGGCTTGGGTGCTCCCCTGCTGCTATTAAACCAGCAATGTGTGCAACATCTGCAAGTAGGTAAGCATTAAGCTCTTTGGCAATCTTGGCAAATTTTTCGAAGTCTATTACCCTAGGGTAAGCTGAAGCACCTGCCACTATTAGTTTTGGTTTTACGCTATGAGCCAAGCGCCTAACCTCATCCAGGTCTATCCTGCCAGTTTCCTTATCAACACCGTAATGCACAACCCTATACCACCTGCCCGAGAAATTCACCTTGCTCCCATGGGTGAGGTGCCCGCCATGGGCAAGGTCCATGCTGAGTATGGTATCCCCTATCTCAAGTAGGGCAAAGTAAGCAGCCATGTTCGCCTGAGAGCCAGAGTGGGGCTGGACATTGGCATGCTCTGCATTGAACAATTTTTTTGCCCTGTCTATTGCCAAGCTCTCTGTTATGTCCACAAATCTGTTGCCAGCATAGTAGCGCTTTTTTGGATACCCTTCTGCATACTTGTTTGTTAACACGCTTGCTGTTGCCTCAAGCACAGCAATGCCTGTGTAATTCTCAGAAGCAATTAGGTTTATGGTGGTTCTTTGCCTCTGGAGCTCAGCTTTTATCGCAGCAGACACCTCTGGATCAATTTCTCTTAGCATAGCAACACCCCCTCCCAATCTTTTTCTGGCTGAGGTTTATATAATTTTCTCCAAAGCGGATTGAATCGGAACATTTATATACCTAAAGGTACTTATTTATACCCAATGGTACAAATATGTAGCTTGTTGCGAGTATTAGAGGTGTTCTTCGTCGAGCCATTAACCATCCACTTCATAAAGGAGATAAGCAGAGAGATTAACCTCGCCCCGACTTCGGTTAGGGCTCACATCAATACCCTTCTAAAACTCGAGCTAATAAAAAGGAGGGAGTCAAAGCCGTTTCATGGGTTTGTTGCGAACAGGGACAATGAGGAATTCTTGTATTACAAAAGAGTATACAATCTCTATTCACTGCGAGACCTCTCTATATTTCTAATTAGAAATTATTACCCAAAATTACTGGTGGTTTATGGCTCATACGCTATGGGAGAAGACACTGAAGGAAGCGACATTGATATTGTAATGGTTACCAAGGCTTTCCATGAAAAAGATACGAAAAGGTTTGAAGAAAGGTTAAAAAGAAGGCTACATCTGATTGTGGTTGATAAGCTTACCAAACTTGAGCCGGGTTTGCTCAAAAAGCTCTACAACGGGATCTTATTATACGGTAGTTTCTGAAATGAGGGAAGATGTATTCAAGATAAGTAAAGATGAAGCTAGGGCAAGGGCTCTAGTTTGTTTGGCAAGAGACAGGTTCGAATTTGTTAAATCAATGTCTCACAAGAGAGCGTATAAGATAGTAGAAGAGTGCTATGAGATAATCAAAGAGCTTTTAACTGCCCTCATGTATCTAGATGGATTTAAAACACTTAGCCACCTTGCATTACTAGAATATTTCTCAAACAACTATAATGTGTTAGACAAGAAACAACTCAAACTTATAGACAAATTACGAAAGTTTCGAAACAGCATTGTTTACTATGGGGAGCAGGTTAAACAAGAGTTTTTAGTTAACTATATGGAAGAGATAGAAGGTATTATCAAAGCACTTTTTGATTTAGTAGAAGAAAGAATACATGATTAACTTACAAAGAAAAATTTATAAAAGCAACGAGGATAGTGGCTTAAAAATGGGGGTAGAAAAGCAGGTGATAGTTCTACTAGTGTTACTAATCTCAGTAGCTACCGTTGGTGCTTCTTCTCGAGTAATACC
>QMQS01000020.1 GCA_003650585.1 Candidatus Woesearchaeota archaeon | reverse complement strand
TTAATAAACCCAAAGCTATTTTATTTTGGCATGGACATAACAGTAGGGGTTTGTGCCTACAACGAGGAAGCAAACATCGGTAAACTGCTTGCTCAAATCCTTACCCAGAGGACTAAGGAGTTTAGAATTAAGGAGGTTATTGTGGTCTCCTCTGGCTCAACTGACAAAACTGATGAGATTGTCGAGAGATTTGCCCAGAGATATGGCAAGGTTGTGCTTATGCGCCAGAGAAAGAGGGCTGGCAAGTATAGTGCCATCAACCTCATACTCAAGCACTCCCAAACACCAATCATAGTGCTAATGAGTGGTGATATCCTGCTCCAACCCACAACAGTTGAGCAATTGTGCAAGCCCTTAAAGAACCCAAAAGTGGGGATATGTGGCTCCCATCCTATACCACTCAACCCCCCAAAATCCTGGCTCGGGTTTGCTGTGCATGTGGTGTGGCACCTCCACCACCAGATCGCCATGAGACAACCCAAGTTTGGCGAGTGCATTGCTTTCAGAAGGGTTTTTGAGGAACTAGAGCCAACTGCAGTAGACGAAGAATATATTGCCTCTCTAATCCTAAAAATGGGCTACCAAGGTAGGTATGTGGCAGATGCAATAATACACAACAAGGGTCCCACAACAATTAAAGATTTTATAAAACAGAGAAGGAGGATTTTCGCTGGTCATCTTTATCTCAAGCACCAAACTGGTTATACACCACCCACAATGAGCAATTTGTGCTTGGTCAAACTCATTCTTAGTCAAATTGACTTTAGAGCACCATTTAAAACAGGGTTTGCCATTCTCTTGGAAGCTATTTCAAGGGCTCTTGGCTACTGGGACTTTCGCATAGGAAGGAGCCACATCATATGGCAACAGGTTAAATCAACCAAGGTGCTCGACACAAAACCGCCCACTAAATGAAAAATCTTGTAAGCACCTCAATGCTTTGTTTTGCCTCGATACTGCTCATACCCAAACTCATACCAAAAGCAATCATATCATGGGCAGACCTCATTCCCAATGGTTGATTGGCAAAAGAGCCCAGCAGCATCTCAACATCAAACCTCCTACAGAAGCGGATGTTCTGCATTATTCTCCCGAGTACAACATGCCTGGGTATAGCAGAGTTGAGTATGCGGTTGAGTCCAAACCCCACAATTATACCGGCTTTGTGGGCAATTCTGCATAAGACATCATCCAAACCAGAGCTGCGGTAGTGGGTTTTGTCTGGTTTCTTGGATTGCTCAAGATTGAATATCACATTCGGACATATCTTTTCAAACTCATGGCGCTTACCTCCCTCAATAAAAGTGAGCAGCTTCTTGGGGGCTCTCCGACTTATCCTTTTGGCATCTATTAAGCCAGCAGGTGTTACTTTCAAGTTTTGTGGTGGTTTGGGTAGCTTTAAACCCTTGAGTCTCTCGATTGGATAGAGCAACACCAAGCCCTCATAACCCAGGCTTAGTGCCTGCTGATAAAACTCGCTTTCGTTTCCCTTTGGGAGAACCACATCTATTCTCATACTTAAACAAAGTCAAAGGTTGTATTTAAAACCTTTTCCAATTACTTCGTCAATTTACTTATGAGAATAACCACACCAATGAAAATAGTAATTATCATCACCAAGCCAACAATAAACAACCCAAGGTGGAATCTCTTTTCTTTGATTTCAGGTGACTCTTCTGTTTGCTCCTGAGTTTGGGTTGTTTCAACCTCTTTTTGCTCAACAATAACCTCCTTTGGTGGTGTGTACTTATAGGTGAGGGTTTTGGTTGCCTTGAGACGCTGCCCATACATAGTGGTGTAGCCGAGCTCTACCTTTACTGATAGCTCTTCTTGTGGTCCAGAGTATTCAAAACTCACTGCCTTGTGGTTGCCCCTTCCAATCGAGCCAAGCTCTTTGCTGAAAGTGTGGTTGTTGTATGTGAAGTTCACACTTATGGTATCAAACCGGGAGCGAGTGGGGTTTGTGATATAGAACTCACCCTTGCCATTCTCTATCCTATCCGAGTAAGCACGGATGAGCAACTTGTCCCCTGTTACACTAAAAGAGTGGGTTTTGGAGAAATTATGCACCAACGCGCCTAATCTATACCCCACTTGCTCAGTTATACTGAAATTGCCGATGTACTCAAACCCAAGCACAAACTCAAAACTCTTCTCTGCCTTGAGGAGCGCATCGTAAGCATATGTATTCCCAGCTACCTTCATCTCAGGGGATGCCTTCAGAATCCTAACACCTTGAGGAAACTCAACCGTGTACTTAAACCAATCAAACTCTGCTTTTGGTGTTAGTTTAATGCTAAAGTTGGTTTGGTTGCCAATACTGAAGTTACCACCTAAAAGCTGGCTATCAAGTTCAACCTGGTACTCTTTAACCCTTATCTTTTCTTTGACATTGATATTCTTTCTGTCAAAGCCATCGTAATAAGCGAGGTCCACTCTCGATTGGGCTTCACCAGGGGTTATTCCCTTAATATAAACCTGGCATTCAAATCCCTCACCAGCATCTAGAATACCACTCCATTCCACTGTGTCGCCCCTAAGCTTACATCCCTCAACCCTTTCAATCTCCACTATATTGGTAGGGTAGGTGTCAGCAAGTTCAACAGAGTAAGCTGGTTTCACCCCCTTATTACCAAATCTAAGATTAACAACAGTGGTTTCTCCAAGGAGCAGTGTTTGCTTTGCAATCTCTTTCTCTAAATAAACCTCAGGCACGCGCTTGGATATCCTAATCTTAGCCTCATAAAGCCACTTGAATAGGGACATATCAAAAATCTCGCTCTGGCGTATACCCTCCATACAAACCAGGGTGAAGTTGCGGGTATAACAACTCCCATTCTCCACAATGTAGCTTTGGTTTTCGAGATTTATATAGCACTTATTGGTCTGCTCTCTCACAACAACACTAAAGTTGCTGCCCTCACTCGTTTTATAAACCCCAGAAGTGACCCATTCGTCGAATACTGACTTGAGCCCTTCATCAGCAAGCACAAACTGGGGAATGGAAAAAAGAAGGAGTATTAAAAATATAAAAATGGTTCTCATGATTTAAGGGTTAAAAGCTTTATGTGGCTTTACCCCTAATCGAGTAGGCTGCTTTGTGTTGGAGGCCAGTGTCAAGTGATTTGTATACAACACTGAAGTCACCACTGAACTTCCCAGAGTCAAATCCACTACAATTAACCCTCAAAATCGCTTCCTTACCATTGGCCAATGACACTTGGTTGCTCCCAGTCAATACAGTAGTAGTGCCGTCAACTGTAATTGCCTTCTCTGTAATGGTGTCACAATTCCCTGTCTCATCTGGGTTATCCAAGATATTTGTTATATTGATACCGTGTCCCAAGTTGTTCTTGATCGCCCATGAAACAGTGTCAGCCGATGCGTCGATACTAGCCTTCTCAAGGCAATCCATACCTGCTGGACCGGTGCATCGCTCTGGCAAGAACCTTGCAGGGCTCAAAACCCCAAAGTATGCCAAAGCACCTATGGCAGCCAGTACCACTAGGATTGCCCAACCATAGGTCATCAAAAATTCCATGGCTGCTTGACCTTTTCTCATTCTTCCCTTCACCTCTATTTCCGCTCCTAAGAGCAAGATTAATATACAAAAGAATATACAGATATATAAATGTTTCTATTATATCAGAGCCAAACAATGGGTTTTTGAAAGAAAATTATTTAAAGTGCCAACATATTGGCAATGGGTAATAAGCGGGGGTGTAAAAATGGTGAGAGTGGCCATAAATGGGTTCGGAAGAATAGGAAGGAATGTTCTAAAAGCAGGCATAAACTCCAAAAAGATTGAGTTTGTTGCAATTAATGATTTGGGCGATATCAACACTATGGCACACCTGTTTAGGTATGACTCTGTCTTTGGCAAATTCAATGGAAGTGTGAAGGTAAAAGCCAAGCAGCTGATTATCAACAACAAAGCAATAAAGGTTTTCTCTGAGAGAGAGCCAGAGAACCTACCGTGGAAGCAACTCGGTATAGATATTGTGGTAGAGAGCACGGGTATATTCAGAACCTACGAGGGTGCTTACAAGCACATTAAAGCAGGGGCAAAGAAGGTGTTGATATCTGCACCAGCAAAGGGTAGTAAGCCGATTGATAAAACAATCGTGCTGGGAGTGAACCACAAAGAGTATGACAAATCAAAGCACCATATTGTATCAAACGCCTCATGTACCACCAACTGTCTGGCACCAATGGCAAAGGTGATACATGATAGCTTTGGGATAAAAGAGGGCTTTATGACCACTGTGCATGCCTACACCAATGACCAGAGGATACTAGACGGACCCCACAAGGACCTTAGGAGGGCACGCTCATGTGCAATAAATATTGTTCCCACTACTACTGGGGCTGCCAAGACAACTGCAATCGTTATACCTGAGCTAAAGGGTAAGATTGATGGGCTTGCATTTAGAGTGCCTGTGGCAGATGGTTCTATTGTGGACTTCGTTGTAGAGCTTGCCTCAACCCCGAGTGTGGAAGAGGTGAATGCTGCAATTAAAAGGGCTGCAAATGGGAAGATGAGAGGCATTATCGAGTACAGTGAGGAGCCCCTTGTGAGCACTGATATCATAGGCAACCCCCACTCCTGCATATTCGATGCAACCTCAACCATGCGTGTTGGTAAGAATCTCTACAAACTTGTGGCATGGTACGACAATGAGTGGGGCTATAGCTGTAGGATGGTCGAACTCCTAGAGTTGATGCTTTAAGTGTAATATTATGGTAGTGGATGTTTTTGTTGAGAGATGCGAATCTTACCAAAAGGAGGTAGTAGACAAAGCTGTTGACACTATTCTAAGCAGGATAAAACTCAAACTGAGAGCAAAACCAAAGATACTCCTCAAGCCCAACCTCCTTCTCCCTACCAGTCCCAAGAGAGCCGTAACAACACACCCCGCTGTTGTCGCCTCTGTTTGTAAACATCTACGCAAGAGGTTTCCAGATGCCAAGATTTTTCTGGGCGAGTCCTCAGGATGTGGGGGCTTGCCGCACACCAAGCTTGCATTAGAGGTTTGCGGTATTAATAAAGCAATTAAGCAACACAATATAACCATATTGCCATTTGAGTCTCAGCCACTCGTAAGGGTGGATATTAGCAATGGTGTGGTATGGAAACACCTCATGCTACCCAAGATAGTGGTAGAGGCAGACCTCATAGTGAACCTCCCAAAGCTCAAGACCCACTCCCTCACAATGTTTACTGGGGCTGTCAAGAATCTCTATGGGTGCTTGCCTGGCGGTGCCAAAGCCAAGGGGCATCTCAAGGCTGTGAACACAAGGATGTTTGGTGAGTTACTTATAGATATATATTCTGCAATAAAACCAGGGTTGAATTTAATGGATGGTGTGTGGGGCATGGAGGGGCAGGGTCCTGTCACTGGCCCACCCAAACGCACCGGCTACTTGCTTGCCAGCACAGATGCGGTTGCCCTGGATGCAGTCGCACTTAAGCTAATCGGCATCAAAGAGCCCCATGTGCCTACCCAGGTGAGTGCAAAGCGGCGCGGGTTGTACCCAAAATACAGGGTCATTGGAAACTACACAGTAGTCAAGTACAAACAACCTTCAATGCTTAAGCTAAGGCTACTCAATATTATGCCCCAAGCAATAGCCGATAGAATTACAAAATTTGTTTCTCCCTTACCAGTCAATTATCCTCACATCATTCCAGCACTATGCAAGAAATGCTATACATGCGTGAGGGTCTGCCCTGTGAATGCTATACACCTTAAAGGCAACACACTAACAATAGATTATAAAAAGTGCATAAACTGCCTCTGCTGTTCAGAGAATTGCATGTACAATGCAATCAAGCTAAAACAGGGGTGGGTTTTCAGAGGCATTAACAGCTTCAAAAGATTACTGAGGTGGTTTAGATGAATCCTCTCGAATGCAAATTGAAAAGATTGAGCCAGGCTAAGCCGCAGGATTTCAGAGCCATGAGGGTGCTTGTGAGGGTGGATTACAATGTGCCATTAAAGGAGGGCAAGGTGGTAAACAATGAGCGAATAAAGCAGACTCTGCCCACTATTAGATGGTTGCTCGAGCAGGAGTGTAGGGTTGTGCTTATGAGCCACTTGGGTAGACCAAAGGGTAAGGTTGTGGAAGAACTTAGGATGAACCCTGTGGCCGAGGAGCTCAGCAAACTCCTTGGCAAGAAAGTGCTCAAGCTAGATGACTGTATTGGAGCAGATGTGGAATCAGCAGTGGCAAGCATGGGCAAAGGGGAGGTTGTTCTGCTAGAAAACACAAGGTTTCATCCAGAGGAGAAAGCCAACGACCCTGAGTTTAGCAAGAGATTGGCTGAATTGGGTGAGGTGTTTGTGTTTGAGGCGTTTGGAACCGCCCACAGGAATGATGCCTCAACCGTGGGTGTGCAGGCTCATTTCAATGAGCGCTATATTGGCTTTCTAGTGGAGAGAGAGATAGAAGGGATAACAAAAGTGCTTCAAGCTATTGAGAGCAAGAGACCATTTGTCTTGGTGCTTGGTGGTAAGAAGATTAGTGATAAGCTGGGCGTTATTCAGTACATGAGCAAACATGCTGATTATATACTCATTGGTGGGGCAATGGGGTTTCCAATACTCAAAGCCCAGGGCAAACCCATAGGCAAATCCTACTGTGAGGAAGAGGCAATACCAATCGTAAAGGCCCAAAATCTTGAGCAGGTGCCTGCTTTAAGCTTGCCACTTGATTATCTAGTTGGGGAAACCCTGGATGCAACCTCTGCCAAGAGTGTTAGTAGTGAAGAGATTCCTGGTGACCGGATTGCCCTCGATATAGGCGAAGAAACAATCCGCCACTATACAGAGATAATTAGAAGGGCTGGCACTGTAATATGGAACGGACCCATGGGCTACTTTGAAAACCCTGTTTTCGCCAGAGGCACTATAGCTGTTGGCAAAGCAGTTGCACAAGCCCCAGTGTCACTCATAGGGGGAGGGGACACAATCTCTGCAATAGAGCAACACCTCAAGGAATACAAAAGCAAGTACAGCCATGTATCCACTGGTGGGGGTGCCTTGCTAGAGTTACTTTCTGGGAGACCATTGGTAGCGTTGAATCAGTAACTACCGAAAAGTTTTTATAGTATTTTATCACTTCAAGTTAGCAACGGGGGGTTTAAAATCGATAGGATAAAGAGAGCTTTCTCCAATGTGAAGAGTGACATTTTGGAACTCAGGAATAAGCTAATTAATATTGCCAATTCTGTTAAATCGATTGAGAGGAGGTTGGGCGATACCACAACAAAGGAGGAATTCTACGATTTCATAAGGGAACTAAATGACGAGCTTAGAAAACTCGAGAAGCACATCGCAACCCAAGAGAGTTTAGAAAGGTTGAGGGCCCAACTCAACACACAACTTAGGGAAGTGGAAGGGGAGATAAAATCAAAGAGAGAGATAAACAAAAAACTAAAGAAACTTGCTACACTCGATAAAAGAACACTAGAACTTAAGAGGCGTCTCAACGCTCTTGACCAAATCAAGAGGAAACTCATTGAGGTCGAGAGGAACTATGTAAATTGGCAGGATTTCTTCAAAAAGGTCAAAGAGATAAACCAGGAAGAGCTCTCATCAGAACTTAGGGAAGTAAGGCAAAGGATAGAAGCAATTGTAAATGAAACCAAGTCTCAATTCGAAGAATTGAGTCAGAATGCGGCAACAAAGGACGAACTCAGGTTGCAGGGTGATGCTGTAAGAAAAGCCCTCAGGGAACAACAGAGATTGATTAAAGCCCAATCTAGGGCTATAAAAAGGCTTGAGGCACAGGTGGCAAAACTCAAGGGCAAGAGACCACCAAAGAGGATTATAGGCAAGCCAGGACTGATTGAGCGAGGATTAAACCGTGTTGCTAAGGAATTCAAAGAGAGGATACACCTCTTTCCTATATTCTTATTGGTAATTATTGGAGCATTGCTAGTTGTGGGCTTGGTTTTCTTTAGAGAGGATATATTCTCGCCAGAGTTGTACATGGACGCCAAGAGCTTGGAGTGTAGGGAGAGGTTTGAGTGCAAACACATCACCAACAATACAGTGCTAGTGGAGTGTAGATACGATGAGAAACTAGAGGGCTGTCATTGTGATGCTATTGATATACAAGAATCAAAATGCCCAAGTTAAACCACTATTACTTTCTTTCTTGTTATTCGGGATAGTTTGTTGCTCAGCTTTGTTTTAATATCGGGTAAGCTTTGCGTGGGTTTGGCTCGGCTCAAACCAGCAGCTGTCTCTTCCAAAGAGTTTAGCGTCATTAGCAACTCCTCACGCTGTTTGCCAAGCTCTCCAATTTGCTGCTTTATCTCGCTTGAGGCAACCTCTTGCTCGAGTTGCTTTGTTGTCTGTATGAGTCGTTTGATCTCTGTTGCCCTATTTGCCAGATAATCGGCACTCACATTCTTGAGTCTCTCGATGAGCTTATGCCTCTCGGAGTCCTTAACTCTAATAACCCCCCTAATCACCATTCCCTCTAAGTCCCGAAGCAGCTCAACAACCCTGCCTGGGTTGCCCAAGAGTGTTTCCACTGGGTGCTCTGTGAGCCCCAAAGAGAGCTCATCCTCCTTGAGTTTGTGGTACTTTCTTAGCACCTTCGAGAACTGTGAAAACAATGCAAACACCTCTTTCTCAATGGATTCCTTTCTATGGAGAAGCTCGGCAAGCCCCCTCTCCTTGATTTTTAGAGCCTTATATTGCTGTGAGTCCCTCAACTGGAGGAGCTTTTGCTCAACCTCATTGAGTTTGATTTTGGTGGCTTGAATTCTCTCCTTTAGCACTCCTTTCTGTTGTGAAACGCGCCTCTTGCTCTCTTTGATTTCATCCAAATCAGAGAACAAACGCTCTATATCCATTAGCGCCTCGTCACCATGGCACACCCCTTTGATTTCTCTGAGAACATTCTCAAGATTTTTGAGCGATCCCGCCACTCTAGAAACCTCTGTCTCATAGAATTGGGTGAGCACACTGTAGCTCTTAAACGTGGCTCTCAGAAAGTCCTCAAACCTTGCCTCAAAGCCCTCACTTAGTTCGCATACATCCTTCTTACCGCCAAGAAGCCCCCTCAA
Organism: Candidatus Woesearchaeota archaeon; assembly: GCA_003650585.1. Classification (GTDB taxonomy): domain Archaea; phylum Nanobdellota; class Nanobdellia; order Woesearchaeales; family B29-G15; genus B29-G15. The sequence continues at coordinate 3,640 of QMQS01000020.1, read as the reverse complement.
AAGCAACTCCACTTGGTTAATGTATGCTCTGCGATTTCCTTCCATTATGCTCCTTTCTCTTGAAGTGATGTTCTCGTTTAAGAGTTTGGCATGCTTGAGCTTCTCTATTCTCAGAAGAACATCCTGTTTGGCAGCTTCCAATCGCTTTGCAAGCTCACTCTTCTCACGCTTAAGCCTCTCAGTTTTCTCCCTTTTAATCTCCTCAAACAACCTTCGTGCTTGGCTAACACTCAATTGCTCTTCTTTTGGTCCAAACAATGCTCTAAAGATTCTCATATCAACCTCAAGGTTTTATGCTTAGATGTGTGCCCCCTCTCTATAACTGCATTTACACGCTGATCTTTAAAAAGTTTTATCAGTGCCCGGTTGGCTCTGTTGCCAGTGGCAGGCTCGTCAACCTCAACCACAAGTTCACCATTTTCATTGAATCCAATCACTCTTGAAGAGCTTTTATTGGGCTTGACAAAAACCCTAAGCTTGCTCCTCCCTTTGAGCTCCTCCCTTAGATTTCTCATCTTTCTTGAACCCAGGTACAAGTGGGGGTGCCTCACTCAACTCTTCGAACCGCTCGGTTGCTTGCTCCAATTCTTGAATTAACTCCAACCTCTCCTTGTACTGGTTTACAATAAACTCCAGTTTGTCCCACAACTGCTTAAGTGGCTCATTGCTGGAGAGCATTGCCTTAAGGTGTTCATCCTCATCCAACTGCTGGAATGCCTCCACCACACGCTCTGCCATTTTAATGAAAGCATCGTGCATTCCTGGTTGGGTTGTGTAAGCGTTTTGGTTTATGTATTGGATTAAATCAACTATCTGGTCAAGGGCAATGTATTGTTCAAACACCTTAAACCCAATACCCGTCTTTCTAAACCTAGCTGCTTCTGCAATAAACTCTTGCTCGATTCTGGGCAGTTCCTGAGATTGTATCCGTAACAAAGCCAAAAGCTCTTGGTTGTAAACATCTATTGACCTCTTCATATACCTAAGCCTCCGCTTCTCATTGTACTCAAGCACTCTTAGTATATAATACCCGACGAAGGGTACTATGACTAACTCTGCCATCAGGATGTAAGAGTATTTCACCAGTAAATTCCAACAACTTCCAAAGAAAAACAGGAAGACAACAACACTTAGAGCATATAGAAATGATAAAACAACCAACCAAATAAACAACCTCCTTAGCATTAACCTTGTTTTGGCTCTCCTTATTCTAGGTATGCCAAGCCTCTTGATCAACCTCAAATAACCTCTCATTCCAACATACACAACCAAGAGCTCACCCAACACGATTGCAAGAATCTGCCAATAGAACCTTCTACAATCTCTAGGGCAACCACATTCCTCACCAAACTCACAAACCCCATTACCACAAACCATTCCAGGTATAACTGCTGGGCGTTCCACTTTTGGTATCTTTACTTCACATGGGGGGCAAGGTCCACCACAATCTACGCCTTCCTCACCTTGGTTCTGTATGCCATCAAAGCAAGAGGGGCAGGGGGGGCAAGGCCCACCACAATCTATGCCTTCCTCACCATTGTTCTGAATCCCATCATGACAATTCCCCTGATATATGCATCTTCTAACCTCTTCTGGTTTGGTTTTATTGGTGCCACAGTTGTTGATGTCTATGCAAATTCTTGTTTGGATACCCTCTATACTACAATTGCTCCATTCAGAACAAACCCAGTTCTCTTTGCATGGGCGTTTTGGTGGTGCAACAAACCCAAAAGCAGTACCACCACCACGCTTGGTGCCTTCCCCCTCTCCTTCCTCCTCTCCCTGTGAGGGCTCACCTTCCGTGGGGGGTGGACATTCCCCACAGTCAATTGGACAATTTGAGCAATCCTCTCCCTCGCTGCAGATGCCATCACCACAGTATAATGCAGAGAATGACAGGTTCACATAGCGGAATTCTCCTGGCTGCCAGATTACATTACCCACTGCCTGGGTTCTAGAGTAATTATGAATAACTAGCTGGATTGGCTCACCTGGGGTGGCACCCTCATCCTCGGGTGTGCTGGGGTCATCCCCATTGCACGACAAACTCCCGTAATAACCAGGTGTTTTTATTATAAAGACACCACACAAGTTACCCTGGGAATCGTAAGCATTGATGTCCAAACCCTGCTTAGCAGCAGAGTCATTCACCAGTACATGCCCGTAAAACTCGCATGCTGGTGGCGGGTAAGCGCTAGCAATGTAACTCGCAAGCAACAATGCAAGTGCCAACTTTATGCCGGTAGCTATGATTTCCTTTTCCATTTTAAAGCCAAATAGGTTGAGTCAAGCAAAAGCAGTAAGCCACTTGCAATAGCCACTATCCCAAGCAAGTCACCTCTCGCTGATTCCCGAGTACTAACCCGGCTAACCAATGTGGCAGCAGTGTGAAAATCACCAGTAAAGATGTCTGCCTTTTGCACCCTCCCTGGAGAGAATCTAACCTCTGTCAAGGTTTGAGCTTTTTCAAGGTTTACCCTGAAGTAAACCAATTCGCCTAAGCGCTTCTGGCTTGCCACACAGGAAAGCCCTGTGTAGAGGCCTGTTGTGGTAAGCTTGACTTCACCGCACACACTCCCATCCCCAAAGTAAGCAGTCACAAGTGTGTCAGGGGGTGCGTAGCTGCCATTAATTATCACCACCCCAAATAATTCAGTAGAGTAGTGTGGGAATGCCATGACTTGTGTTGCAATTAAGAGTAGGGCAAGAAACCCTATAGCAACAGGTTTATGACTCAATTTTCCATACCCCCTCATCACTCATATTTACCCACAACCCATCACTCTGCTTGAGCCACTTGAGTTCTTGTATTCCCCAATCCGAATCAGGTCTGTACACAAGCCACTCAGCTGAGCTCTCATTATAGGAATAAACAATGGTGTACTTTCCTGAGATTGAAGCCAAAGCAACTGAGATATTCCTTGTTTCAATGTGTGGATAACCAACAAGGTTCCAACCCCTTACCAATTGAATATAGGTAGGCACTGTAAGGCTTCCGTTGAAATCAACAAATCCATCTTCCTTTGCCCTAACCCAGTAACCATCCGCTCTGCTCAACTTAGTCAAATCCTGAACAACCCACCATGGCAGGTTTGGGTTGTATACCTTCCACTTATCAGAGGAATCTGGCTCGTATTTGTGTATCGAGATAATATTATTGCCTGATTCATTTACTAGTGTTGCAGGGGCTGGGTCTCGTGGCTCGCATGAGAGCCCAATCAGGTTCCAACCTGCACTCAAATTAAAGGAGCAATTGGCAGGTTGGCGCTCAACCACAGTCAGCACAGTGGTTACCTTTGAGGTTAGCATCTCAACCCCATAATAAACCCCAAACCCAAAACTGATTAAAAAGATTATGAAAACCAAAGCAAGCACAACCTCAAGCTCCCTTTTATCCATGAACAGAATAAATAGCTAGGGGTTATTTAATATTTTTGATTCAGAGTTTGGCCCCACATTTTGAGCAATGGCTCCTAAATAGTAGATTCTTGTGCCCGCACTGTTCGCATTTCACCCTGAACTTTAGTAAGAGTAGCAACAAGAGCACGAGCACTGCTACACCCACTAGTATCCAAACCAGGTAGTTCCTACTAATCTCAGCCAGTACAAAGACTGACTCAAGAATATTAACAAAAGAATT
>QMQS01000019.1 GCA_003650585.1 Candidatus Woesearchaeota archaeon | reverse complement strand
TTCTTTACCTCACCAATGCTTGAGACAAAGTCCACATTCACCTTATCTGGCAAGCTATCCTCAAGCATTCTAAGCAACCTTTCTGAGCTTGGGTTACCTGGTTGATACACCACATTGTATTTAACCTGGGGGGTGGTTATATACACAAAATTCCCAACATAAAAGGGTACAAACCAGGCTCTTGTCCACATCACCAAGCTGTTGCCTTTTAACTCAGGTGGGCTAAAGAGATTAGCAACCCGCAACCCGCCAACACTCACACCACTGTAACCGAGCTCATTGCAGTCATACCTCAAGGAGAAATCTGGCAGAGACACAACCTTGGTCTCCCCTTCCACCACTCCTGTGGCAGTGATTATTGTATCAATATTGCTCAGGGCCTCGACTGCCTCGCTACGTTCAGAGGTTTTTATCCATCTCAAAGCAAACCCAGTAACCATAGCAATTATCAATGCACCCGCTACCAGAACAAAGATCCAATTGAACTGTATTTCAACTGCCCCATTTCTGTTCATTTTAGAACCAAAGAATCACTTCTTTTTTGTTCGTGTTTTGGTCGCTTTGCTCGCCTTCTTTGTTGGCTTACTCCTGGGCTTCTTAGGGGTAGGTTTTTTTGGAGGCATTATGTCTGACAAAGCCAAGTAGAGCTCTGTATCGTCCTTCTTTTTGGTTGGTTTCTGGGAGGGCTTTGCTCTCTTTTCGACTGGCTTCTGTGGCTTTTGCTCACCACTCGGCTTCTCTTCCTCTGACTTGGGTTTTGTTACCGGTTTTGTATCAACTAACTCAAACTCACGGATGAGGCGCTCCTTAGTTCTCTTAATCTCATCCTCCCTACTCTCGCGCTTTAAGACTTGACCGGGCTTGGGCTTGGGTATGGGCTTAAAGCGTGGAGGTGGTACAATTGGGCCCTTTCTTGGTGGCATGCTCACCGGCGTGAGGGGCACTGGTCTTGTCTTGGGTTTCTTCTTAAACAGAGTTGGATAATAGGTGTACATCACATACCCCAATGCTATCAGCACGATGATGATAAAGAGTATTAGCAGAATATTCAAAAACCCTGAGCCAGGCTTAGAAGAGGCATCCACTGGGTTGGTCTGCTTCTCAATCTCAACCCTGTCAGAGTAGCCATCCCCATCAGTGTCAGGATTGTTTGGGTCAATATTGTAGTCTCCATAAACCACAAGCTCTTCATAATTTGTTAGCCCATCGCCATCATTGTCCTCGTGTGCGTCCCTTGGGTCCTTTGGATTCAATCCGTTTGAGAGTTCATCGGCATCTAGTATGCCATCATTGTCGTCATCGTCATCACACACATCCCCTGCATCATCCTTATCAAAGTCTGCTTGGTTTCGATTGGGCACAGTTGGGCAGTTGTCCTCGGTATCTGCAATGCCGTCACCATCAGCATCACCACTTCCAGCACCACCTGCACATTTATTATTCTCAGTGCATTCCCTTGAAACACAATCATTGTCTGTGACACAGCGTTTTCCACCTGCACACCTCTTACCAAGGTTCACAGCGCATCGCTTACCACAATCCACATCACTCTCGAATGTGGGGTCAAGTTGCCCGTTGGAGCAAGTCTCAGTTAGTGAGAGCTCGCACTTGCCACTTAGCCCGCAACTGAGCCCTGGCATACAATCAGTGTCTGAGTTACACCTCTTGCCTGGACCACACTTGGGGCAAACCCCGCCACAATCCACATCGCTCTCTCCTGGCCCCCTTACACCATCACCACAAGTTGATTCAACGCATACCCTTGAGGCAGAGTCGCACCTAAGCCCAGAATCGCAATCACTATCATTTATGCACCTCTCACCAGCCTCACAGGGTGGGCACTCTAAACCACAATCCACCCCAGTCTCCAAGCCAATGTCTGCCACACCATTCTCGCAGTGATGTGGTTTAAGTGAGGTGTCAACTGAAACCCCATTGCTCCGGCCCGGGGTTTCACTCCAGAGCCCAGCATTGTTTTGGGCATAAACCTTGAAATAGTAAGTTCTGCCATCCCTCAGCTCCAAATCCTTAACTGTGACATAGGTGCGTGTAGTGGTTTTCCAATCAGTTATTCGTTCGTCATTGTAGTCATAGATGGCATACTTGTACTTTGCTATGCCAGACTCATTATCCTCAGCACTCCAACGCGCAGAGAGCTCATCGGTCTTCCAGGTCTTCTCTGGGTTTGACAATTGTGTAGAATCGTCCACAACTGGCCTGCTTGGTGGTGTGGTGTCTTTACCTGCATTAATTGTTAGCAGCACATCGTTGGCAGGGGATATACACTGCACATAGAACCTGTAATCCCCATCTTCCTTTCCTCCATCTATGTAAGCAAAATGGTGCACACCGCCAACCTTTGCCATGCCCCTGTTAATCCTTGTGCGGTCCTCTGACCAGAAACAATCTGCATCATCCCTGTTAGTGACCACTTTTAGGGTTATGGGTGAGGAGTTCATCCATCTCGGTGTTTCGCTGGTTGCAGTGAGCGTTAGGTTCAAATCAACTGTAACAGTAGCCCTAACCACAGGACTTAGCTCATCCACAGGGTTCTTACACAACACAAAGTATACATATGTGCTTGCTTCAGGCGAGAAACTCAGGGTTTGGAAATGGTAGGTTGAATAGTTTTGATCATCATAGCCTGGGAAGGCATGCTCCATCGCATCCAGAGTGTTGTTCTCTGGTGTGGTGGAATACATACAAATGGTGGGGTCATCGCTTGTCACTACGAGGGTTGCTTCTAATGGAGAATGGTAAACAATGGGCGGTTCTATGTTCACATTTATATTGGGTGGGGTAGTATCATAACCAATCACTATCTCTGCTGGCTCAATCATTAACCTTCCATAGGAATCATTGCATGCAACAAATATAGATATGTTGCCATGCTCAGGTATTCCACTGAAATGGCTAATCTTGTGCAAGATGGCCCAACCGTCTGTGGCATTAACCAACTCCATCGCGTCCATGCTCCTGTATGGCACTGCCACATTCTTCTTGTACCTACACCTCGCTAATTCGTCAGTCTCCACAATCACATCAAATGGTTGGGTGTTGACAATCCCAAATGGTGGACTCTTTAATGTGACTATGGGCGGGTTGGCATTCACAGTATATGAATACTGCCCGCTCAAGGGTGCTCGGTTTGTGTAGTAACCTGTTGCAAGAACAGTGTATGTGCCATCTATTGATACGAGCTCTATCTTGAAGGTCTTATCATCCACCTGCTCCATGGAGTCACCCAGCTCAAGTTCTTCGCCACCAGCCCTCAACAGCACTGTTTTGTTCACCGGTGCCTGTATAAAGTGCACATACAGTTCGTATGTGTCGTTTATTATTACTGGACCCTCTGGGACTGTGTAAATGTAGACATCTGCTTGTGTGGTGTCCACTGTGAAATCAAATGAGGCATAATCCAGCATTAGGTTGCCAATGTCGTCCTCTGCCATCACTTTGAGCTCATAATCTCCATTCTCAAGAATGGGGCACTGCAAAACAAAATAATTCCTATATTGCTCAGTGATTCTATCAATCACATCAATCTCGTGATAATCAGGATACACTAATCTCGCCTCAGTGATTGTCACTTTGTCTGTTTCTGATGTGAAGTCTATGAATATCCTTGGTTGATTGTCTGTGGTAATCATATCAGACATGACTAATGTGGGAGAAAGTGCAACCAAAAGGAGCACTAGCACAAACCTGCTTCCAAACCTTGATTTTGCTTCCATTTTCATCTTCTCATTCAAACCCCATCCGTGGCTGTCTGGGTGGTGTGGTATCCAACTCAATAATATAGGGCTCAACCGCAGTGTTACCCAAATCATTTGTGGCATAGAAAATCACGCTGTTCAAGCCCTCAATAAGCGTAACATATGTGTTGAATTCAAAGTAATCAATTGGTAGGTGCTCTGGGCTGACTAGTGTAATCGGAGAGCCCTCATTAGTAACCACATAGGCCTCAACCACCTGATTACCCAAGCCATCAACAAAGCCATCCACAGCCAACTCCTGGTGGTTCACTTGGAATGTGTTTAGCACCCATGATGTAACAATGAGCGGAACATCCTCTATATCAAATTCAGATACGCCCTCCAACCTGTGCCCAAGTGTGTCGACACTTGTAACCCTAACTGAGTAATGTCCTCGGTCAAGCTCCTCACTGGGTGAGAATATGAGCGTGGTATTGTCCAGCCATGCCAAACTGCCCTGCACCACTTCGCCCTCTTTAAACACAGCGATACTTGTCTCGCTTCTATTGAGGGGCACCCTCTCACTCATCAGATGGAAGACTGCAGTAACATTATCCACAAAGGGTCTAACAGCCCCGTGGGGTGGGTCCACGTCAAACTCTGGAGCGCCTGTAACAAATGTGAACTCAAGCACATTGGACCACTGGCTCGGGTTGAGGGCTTTGTCATACGCCCGTGCCTTTATCTGGTAATCGCCCTGCAACAGCAGTATCCTTGTGCTAAACCTACCATTGCTGGGCACCTCAACTGACTTAATGTATTCAAACTGCCCCTCTCCCAGCTTGGCATATATTCTTACAGTTGTACCTGGCTCAGCACTACCGCTTAGGTTAACATAGTTTTGCTCGAGGAATGGTTGAACAGGGTCCAAAAGGGGTGGGTTGGGTGCAACAGTGTCAAGAGTAACCTTGACGTGTGCCTCTCGCACAAGCTCCCCTGCCCTAACCTCAATTATAAAGTTCTTCTCACCGTCATTACCCAAATTAATGGTTCTTGTCTCATCAACCTCATAGTACAGGGGCGAACCATCGTAATAAGTTGCAACAACCTCGCCTGTCATCTTTTTCAATACCACCTTCCATATTCTCTCTGTGTCTGCCTGGGCAACGATTCTGAACTCTGCCTCCCTCTGGTTAACATACGAGTTGTTGCCTGGTGAGACCAAGAAAACCCCCAAACCGCCTACAAGATTGGTGGATATCCTAACCCTTTCACGCTTAATCTCCTCAACATTTCTGCTTGGGTCTACTGCAAAGAATTTCAAGTAATTAACCCCAAAGCCAAGAGCCCCTTGCCTAATCAAATCACCTACACTCACCTCTAGTTCTGGCAAACGATAGTAAGACTCTGGGTGGGAATTGAGACCATTATACCCAAGAGGCCCACATTCCTCTTCTCCCTCACCGTAAGAGCAAAGATAAAGCACATACCCATCATCCAAAGATACCTCCTCCTCAACACCCTGGTTGTCTGTCTTGTCAAAGATTCTAAACCTGAGCTGGTCCCTTGTTGTGAGTTGGGCATAGGAAGCCAACTCAGTCCTTGGTGGGTATCTATCACGCTGACATGCAACGTCATCATTATCACAATCAGGCAACCCATCACCATTGGCGTCCTTCACGCAGTGCATCCTAGTTGGGTACCACTTGCATACCTTAATCTCACCTGAGCATAGAGCACTTCCAGACATAATTGTGTTATCATTATCAAGTACAATCATGTCAGCACAATTATCAGGTGAGGTAATGCCCTCACAGATTAAGTCCCTGCATGAAACATTCTCCACTGTACCGCAGGGGAAACCGGGCACAGCCAGGTGATCGAGTTTCTCTTGGGTGCATCTGTTAAAGATGAAATTATGGGCTCTGGAGCTCTCCACAGCACCAGTACCTGCAGTGTCACAGTACTTGCAATTGTCTCTCTCTAGAGCTTTACAGACACCAATGCCAAGATCCTCGTTAATCCACTCCCAAACACAATCCTTTACACCATTTGCTCTGCAATTGTCTGATTCACACGCCTCCTTTGATTTGTAGTCATAGCAATCCATCATTGGGCTACACTCGTAGCACTTGTTCACAACAGTGGTGGACTTGTCGAAGAAGCAGTACTTCTTTTCGCCGGTTTCTGTCTGCTCGCACTCCTCCCTGGATTGAATAAACAAGCCAAAGGGGTTGCCAACACTACAACCTCCCTTAACATAGCACTCCATGCCCGTGCTAGTCATAACGCAGGTCTTTCCCGAACTACCACAGTCAAGTTGGATGTGAGCAGTGTTGTTCTCATCACAGTAGTACCCATTGTCAAAGTATTCCCCGTATGTTTGGTTAACATACAATGGTATATCCTCCTCAGGCACACCCACAATGTCCCTTAGATAAGATGTGAAGGGGGGCTTATCCAAAGATTCAAGCAAGAAATAATCCGGACCAACACAGAAGGGTACCTCATCATACACCCCCCAGCATATTAGATCGCCTAGAGTGAAACTAACATGGGTTGGAAACGAAACAGTCCTACCCCCACTCAATTCATAAACAGCAGTAACCTCATACTGATATGTGGTGTCCCATTTCAGTTGAGCAGAATCGTCAACATAGTTCCTCCCAGTGAAGCCCTCTACAAGTGTCTGGAAATCGCCAGTGGGCATCTCACGCCTCCTGATTGTGTATTCCTTTGGTGGATAGCTACAACGAGAACCAAATGACAAGCCAACGAACTTCTCTCCCTTAATAGCCCTAAGTTCCACGAATGGGTAAGGGTTCTCACAATCCAAGGTTTCAGGGGGCTGTACAGTGGGTGGGGTGAGATTGAATTGGTCGCAGTAGTCCTGATTGCAATCCACTATCATCTCTGTAAAGGGGGTCCAAACCCCACCCCTACACTCTGGCTCTGTTACTCTGCTTGGATATGGATCGCAGCAGCAACCAATGGTACAGTTTACAACATCAACACAACTCACACCAGGAAAAAAGTAGTGGTCAACGCATGCTTCGTAAGTTGGCGCTCCTTCAGGCCCAAAGGCAGCAGGATTATCCGGTGGACAGCACTGCTCCAAAGTAATCTCGACAGCCTTGCATGCAGAGGTGTATGCATTCAAACAGCACCCCTCAGATTGTGCATTAACAAAGCCAGCAAGCACAATAGCTAAAGTGCAAACGATTAAGAGTGTGGAAGATTTTTTCATTTATATCACCTTAACATGGGATTCTAATCTGGGCTAGTGTGGAGTTAGTCGCACCAAATGAGTCAGTAACAGTAATCCTAACTGGGTAGACACCCGTAGCATTCTCAAACCAAACGAACCACCACTTCATTGTTGGGGTTGAAGATGAAGATGAGATATGGTAATTCAGGCTAGCCCCCGTAAACCGTATACTCAAATTGAGCGGGTCTTGGTGGGGGCTCTCCATGTTCTTAGCACTTATCTTATAAACATACCAGCCAGCATTCTCACCAACACACTCCACCTTAATGTCAGTGGGAGGGTAGTTGTATAAATGAAGGGGAATGGTGAGGTAATCATCATACTCCTCATTCCCAATCTCATAAAACCTTATGGTTAAGAATGTTTTCATACCAGAGTCGAACTCTTGTTCGTTGCTGTACTCGCATGGCTCATCCCAGTCACACGTGGAAGTCTTGAAGCTCCAACCAAGCTTATCATCGTCTGGGTCATACGCCGGTCTGTATTTGCCCTGTGTGGCTGTGAGATTTCTATAAGCATCGAAAATGCACTCCACAGCCCCCCTGTTCATGTGCCTAAACACACCAACAGACAAGCGGTTATCCATTGGCACACTAAACACATTACTCAAACCGCAATGTACAGCGAGGTATGCCTTTAACCCAGGCACCGCATCCACATCACGGTAATGAATATAAGAAATGGCTGGGGGTGAATTGGGTATTGCCCCAAAGAACCGGTAATTTACAAACCCTTCACCGCTTTTGTTTAATATCCATGATTTGGGGTCAATGAAAACCACAATATCCACCTTTTTTGGGTTAATGTCTTTAATGAGGGAGTCCAACCTTATTCCGTCTCTGGGCAAGGTAGAGCTCAAATTATAACTATAATCCTGCGCCTCTTGGGTTAAAATATCATTCACATATTTATATATTTTTCCAAATCTCACCTTGGTAGTCGCAGAGAACTTATTAATGATTGTAACCTGCCCAGTGCGGTTTTGAACCACCCTCAGTGGGTAGCTCATTTCAACCCTAGTAAATTCCTCTGAAAACACAGGGTTTATGCTCATTTCGCCTATAGGTGTAACACTCAACCCCTTTTTTGCGAGTTCACTGAAGTTTAGGCATTTGGTGATATTGTTCTTTATGAACTCTGCTAGGTTGGGTCTAATTTTCATTTTTGGTGATAGAAGGGATTGGAGCCAAGCCACGCTTCTGGCTGGTTCCTCCCTCTCGTAAAGCCCAGGCAAATTCACTTGGTTTAGCAGCCTAAAGTCCTTAACTGGGTTGCCGTTTATGTCATGGGCAATAATTGAAGTATCACCCAAGCCAAACACTATTTGGTCTGAGTGCTCACCATAAAAGGGGAAGGTGATTGAGGGACACCTCTCATAGGCGTATCTGCCTGTAGCGAGGTCCTTTGGTGAACAAGAGATGTTGTATGTAATCGCTCCTGGCAGTATAGAATACCAAATCCATTCATCATCATACTTCACTGCAAGCTCTTGTGTCTTGAAGCTGTCTGGCACAAATCCCCCTTGGCTTTCATAGATTACACCACCCTGTTCGCCCAGCAATCGCAGCCCTTTGATTGTGGCATCAAAGAGACATTTCTGTACAAAGAGCTTCACTGGCTCAATCTTGGGTGGTAAATCTGGCACCTTGGGTCTCTTGAAGAGTGGGGATTTTAGAGCAACCAACAGCCCTACAATTATTAGAATGGCAAGCGCCAGTACAATGAAAAAGGTAACTTGGGCTCTCTTCATTCTAACTCAAGTTTAACAGTAAGCTCTTTCCAAAATGCCACAAGGTTTACTGGGGCTGGTTGCCTGTCAATCACAATATAGTTGCCTGGTGAGGTGGCATTGCAGTTAACAAACTCTCCAGAGTACTGGTTAATGGGTTCACATATATCAAAGTCAAGGTTATTGTAGTTAACAGTCATATAACTCTCGTATCTATGAAGCACCCTGTTGTATATATTGAATTGAGCAACTGCCCGTATTGTGCTTCCCCCTTCGGTAGCGAGATAAAGCTTGGAGAATCTGGGTGGCACTAGGGTTGCAAACCCCTTTCTCAAGCCAACCCTTGAGCGAAAGCTCACCCTACCCTCACGGATTATCTGAAGCAATGAATCAATTGGGTTTCTAATCAAATAAAGGAACATATCCCACCCGCTTACACCTCTTGAACCACCTAGCCCAAGCCCAGGGCGGGTGTATATTAACACCCTGTCATTTGGGTTGTAGAGTGTGTTCGGTGTGCACGCTATATAGCCATCTTGGGGGTTACCTGGGCAGCTGCTCAACCCAACTAAGTCAGAAAAGCTATAAGCATCAGCAAAGAGGGGTTGGTTTAGGGACACCCCAAACATTTGCTCATTGCCGAATCTCAACACACAGAAATTGTTTACACAGGGTATTCTGTGTTGGTTGACCAAGCAATTGTTACCTAAATAGGCAATGGCTGCCTTGTTGTCCACCCTGTAGCCGTAATTGTTGAGCACCTCTGAAGGCGCATCACATATGAGTGAGAAATTGTTGAGATACCCAGCAACTAACTCTAGCATCTTACCTGCAACCAGTGCTGTTCTTGAATACCATTCCCCATTGTTGCAGTAATAATCAAGGATGTGTTGTCCAGTGGCAATACACTGTGGTTTCTCTGCACTGAAGTATGCCTCTGGGTTGTAGTTCATATTTGGGTTTCCATCCAGGCTCACCAAGCAATCCTCAGCTCTGGGGCAAAACCCAGTAAAGTGATTATCCCAAGTGGTTACTGGTTTGGCCTCCCACCAAGAGCCATCAATGCATCTCCACCTTTTATCCAGAGCATAGTAAATATAGGTATCGCTTGGATTGAATTTTTGGTTTGGTATGCAGCTATACCCATTGTAGCACCACATCTCTGGGCAGCACTGATAGCCATCTATGAGGTCGTGCTTGAGGGTGTTAATATGCTCTCCCTCACCCAACTCATTCGTGGCAAGTTGGTCCCCAACTCCATCTGGTACCCAAACACCATTAACACTGCAATAATAGCCACAGATGTTTTGGCATGCCCCTGCAGCAACCTCCCCTGGGTTGGCTACAGCTTGGTTAGTGGTGCACCTATAGAGGACACCGTTACACTCAAGGAGTGAGTTGTCCTGTGATAGGGATTGGGCACCCACACAGATTGATTGCACAATAAGAATAAGAAATAGCACGCTCCAAGCCTTAGCCATCACCAAAACACCTTCTATTTTTATATTCAATAACCCGAACTGCTGACTATATAAAACTTTCGCCTCAACCAGAATTCACTCCGAGGGGTTGAACTTTGAGGTTAGGTCTGTCCAGCGCTCCATTAGGTAACTTGGCATATCACGGCTATCCAGAACTATGTACCTGCCATTGTGCTCCTCACAGTTCAAGCGCCCGAATGTAATCGTGTAATTGTTCACAAAGCTACAGATGTCCTGCGGGAAACCCTCATACTTAACCAAGAGGTAATACTTGGGCTTCTCCTCCTCCCAATCATAACGGTTCTCTTCAAAAACACCCTGCACGAGTTTGCCATCCTCGAGGTCGGCAATATATAACTTTGAGAATAGCTTTGAGGTGTTGAGAATGTCAAAGCGTAGGGGTAGGCCTGTGATTGTGCGAAATTGGAGCTGACCAGTGAGTACGAGCTCGCTCACGGTCTGTATTGGGTCTGCAATGAACTCAGTAAACACATCCCAACCTGAGGTGGTTGAGCTGAGGGCTAACCCTGACTTGCTAAATACAATGAGTTTAACATCGGAGTTGTAGATTGCATCGCTCGTGCATTGCCTGTAATCCCAAGCACCAATGCTACCCAAATTACCACAGTTGCTCAAGCCCAAGGCCTGGGCCAGGCCATACGAAGAGTCAAACAAATCAACATTCAAGGAGGTGCCAAACATCACCTCGCCTGTGTCTAGATTCTGCAAAACACAAACATTGTTAGCACAACTAAAACTGTAGCCATTTAACTCGCAGTTGCGCTCAAAATACGACGCAACTGGCTTGCCCAAAACACCATAGCTGTAATCGTTCAATGCAACATCATAACTGTCGCAAAACAACTTGAACCGAGTGCCTGTGCCAGCACCAACCAACTCCAACATCTTTGTGGCTACCAATGACGTCCGAGATACCCACTCATTGCCGTGACAATAGTAATCCAATATCCATTGCCCGTCTGATATGCACTGAGGCTTCTCATCACTGAAATACTTCTCCGGCTGGTTGTTGCTTGTGTAGTTGTCGTAACTCACCAAACACTGAGCGTCCTTGTCGGGACAATAGCCCTTCAATGTGTAATCCCAATTGTATACCAACTCTGCCTCTGTCCAAGAACCATCCTGACAACGATAATCCAAGCTGCTTGACTCGGGAGTGTATACATAAAGATTGCCTGATTCGTCTATCTGGTTCTCTATACAACTGGCGCCGTTCCAACACCACATTGAAGGACAGCAACCATAACCACCATCTAAGTCATACTTCTTTGAGTCTATGCGCTCACCCTCGCCCAATGGCTCACTCAGTATGTCTAAACCCTCAGGCTGGGTGTCACTTAGCCATTTGTCAAATGCGGGCTCGCAATAGTAACCACACATGTTCGTGCAGTGGTCAACAACATTTACCAAATAGTACGGGTCCTCATTGTAACAAATATGGAAATCGCCATTGCAAAACAAAATCCGGTTGCCAACATACCTCGTGGCGTTCTCACCCAAAACCCAGCGGTAACCACCATCATCTACGCATAAGTAGTTGTCAAAGCGCCAACCGAGGTCGTTAATGCCGTCGTCACCACAGCAATATCCGCCTTGTGGTGGTTGCTCGAATGTGGGTGTGGGTGCACCGGGCAACCAAGCACCACCCAACTGTGAGCATTTGCTTGCTGAGCAGTCACCGTCTTCACAGCACTCCTCTGCTTGGGGTTGTGTTGTTACCCACTCCACTGCACCGTCTCCATTACCATCTGTACATTGCTGTTTCGCCAAGCCGAGGCATCTCGTGGCACCTGGAGGTGAGCATGTGTCCACTGGTTGGGTTGTGGGTGGGGTTGTAGGGGTGGTTACAGTGGTAGTGGTTGTTGATGTCTGGGGCGCGACACATACACCATTTTGGCATGTTTCCCCTGCAGCAGTATCACAGTCGCCGCAAGAACCACCACACCCATCATCTCCGCATTCCTTGCCTGCACAGTTAGGTACGCAGGGCCTGCAACAGCAGGCAGTAAACAAGGGGCACACTCCGCCAGCGTTCCGCCAATTGCCACTAAAGCAACCAAACCCAAGTATGTTCACAGCACAGCCACCACCAAGGTCTCCAGCTGCAAGACATGTTGCCTGGCACTGGGCATTGGCTGCAGGTAGGGTTGATGCGTAATAGGCAACACCCCCAGCAAGTGCACACCAAAAGGGGTTTGCAAGACACCAACCAATAAGATCAAACTCCACTGCTGCATTCACAGCAGGCATGGTGACCATAAGGGCTATCAAACCCATACCAAGAATCACAGAAACCCTTTTAACTCTGTTATCCATCATTCACACCGGTTTTTCAAAGAAGAATATTTGTCTAAGAGTATATAAAATTTTCGTTGGGGGACTAGCCGAGAACAAAGCCATACGCTAGCTGAACTTTGAGGTTAGGTCCAGCCAGTGCTCCATTAGGTAACTTGGCATATCACGGCTATCTAGAACTATGTACCTGCCATTGTGCTCCTCACAATTCAAACGCCCGAATGCAACGGTGTAGTTGTTTAC
>QMQS01000018.1 GCA_003650585.1 Candidatus Woesearchaeota archaeon | reverse complement strand
GTAAAAACCTTTTCTGATGCCACACAAGCTTACATACGGGTTTATAGATATCTAATAGATGGTATGATTTACTTCGATGACTTCAAAGTCGAAAAGGTAACTCCAAAGTATAGGACTGTGAATGGAGCAGAATTAGATTGGGATGAAAAAATTGAAAATGGAAACTACATCCACCATTCAAAATTTTCTTATCACCAGCAAGCAATTAGAACACTAACACATTTAGAAGCTAAAGTTCATGCTACAAGGATATGGATGTACGGTAATGATATAACTAACTTCACTTATGACATAGGAAACTATGAGCAAACATCAGGCAAGGTTAAGTTATATGCAAATTATTTTGCTTCTGGTAATTGCTCTATTCAAGTTAGAAATGAAACAAGTAGTTGGGAAGAAATAGGATGGTTTAATACAACAGGCTGGTATGAGTACACTGTCCCGGCCAAATTTTATCCCACCACTGGCCCAATTTATGTGAGAGCAAAGGAAACAACGGGTTCTGCTAGTTTCCAAATTTCAGATTGGATTTACAATGCGACTCTATCAGGGAGTCCTAGTGATGTTTACGGATACACAAAAGTGTCCACTTTATCAAACCAAAATGCGCTCACAGTAAGTGCATGGATTAACCCTTCAAGTTGTACCTCTGGCACAATAATAAGCAAAGCATTGAGAGGAGCTATAGGTGAGTATAGGATGTACTGCGATACAGGCAACCTTTATTTTGCTGTAATGGATCACTCCCTCACTTGGCATAGTGTTTCAACTTCGATTAGTACAGGCCAATGGAGTCATGTTGTTGGTAGATGGAATGGTTCGCAGGTTGCTCTATATTTGAATGGTAACTCAGTGAGTACAACTTCTTCATCAAGTAAAACTAGTTACCCTGTTGATGTCCAAATAGGAACCTCAGAAGCTGTTGATGGCTTTGAAGGCTTGATAGACGATATTAAAATATACAATGCATCCCTCTCTGCAGATGAGATTCAGAAACTCTATTGGGAGGGTATAAACAACCGTAGAAGGACCATAGTGAGCAACGAAACAGAGCGGAGGCAGAACTGGACAGCAGCTGTGTGGGTAAGTGATAACTATTTGCTTAGTAGTGCTTACACATCCAACCAGCTCACAATAGACAGATGCCCAGAGATAGAGGGTAATATGTTTATCGTCCGTAATACTACAGGAGTCAATTGCACGATTGTGGATACCAATGGCGATTTAGCTATTAAAGGACAACTCATTACCGGCTGCACCGCCTCACCAGGGGTACGTGATTTTGTTGTGCAAACCTCAAGCCAGGTTGTGATGTGGATAAACCACAGCAACTGCAATATGTGTTTACTAGGAAGCATTTATGAGGACCAGAGTAGTGTTACAGCTGGCACCAATGAATTCCTTATAAGGAATGGAACCAGTAACTACCTGCTCAAGATTGATAGCAGTGGAAACCTATATACAACTGGTTATATAGGCTGGAATTGTGAGATTTAGTTTGCTTCACACTGGCTTAATAACATTACCAACCATAACCAACTTGCCATTCCTTTCAAGCACTGATAGCTTTTTCTCCAAGCCCTCAAGAGTAAATAGCTCTCTTCTCCCCATTTCAGGTTCCTCAAAGAAATTAAGGTAGGACAGAGCAAACCTTACCATCCTAAGTCTGTTTTCCAGCTCCTTCTTCTCTTTATCTCCACCCCTAACATTCTCTAATTCCCACGCAAGCTCTTTAAACAAATCAGCATAAAAACCCTTTATTTCATCGGCTCTAAAAGAATTAAAACCAGCCACTTTATCTAAAGCCACACCAGTTACACCATGACTTAGAATATTAAAAGAATTGAGTATCCTCACAACATCCAAAACAGCCAAATGCTCCTCACGCCCAGGTACATCGTGGTGTGCCAAACACACTGGGCGGTAACTTTCCTCAGCCCCTATCAAAATCCTTTCTGCATTGTATGGTGCTGGTTTATTATCAATTATTCTCTGGGTCAATGTTGCCATCCTTGTGCATGCACTCCCATTCTCATAAATATAACTACAGTGTGATTTTGGTTTAATATCACCTGAAGTGCCCAAAGTGGTTATCTCTGAAACATCCCCATAATCAGGAAACTTAAACCATTCCCTATCAAAGGTATGGGGTAAATAAGCAACGGCAACATTTTTGCCCCTGCGAAACAGATAATATATTAAGTCCACAATACACCTGTCAAACAATTGCGCCTCTTCAATTAAAACCACATCTGGATTTTCCTCTTTTACATCCTTAAAGATATCCCATGCAGTTTCTAGGGGTTTTGCATCATATTGCATCTTGCTATGAGACACTAGACCTCTAAAAGGATACCTTTGATCAAGGATGTGTTTATAAGCAGCTACACTAAATCCTAATCTCTCTGCTTCTTGAGCACGATGAATTAAATCCTCTGTCTTACCCCCAAACATTGGCCTCGGGTAAACCTCAATTTCACCAAAACCATCTTCAAAATTAGACATCTTTAATCCCCAAAAAAGGTAAAAGAGATAGGTAGAATTAAAATTTTATTATTCCAAAAAATATCTATTTCAAAACCTCTTCTGGAGTCTTCAGTTTGTCCCAAGCCATGTCAAACATGGTGTGCATTGTTTGTGCAAAGAATGGCGCGTTCACCCATATGCCAAGGTCGTAGTTTGGGTTTACCTGGTTGTCGTCAGTAATCATAAACACAAGCTGCTTGCCGTCCACAATAATAAATCTGCTGACAGTGTCTGTGTGACGAACATCTGCATACTCTCTAAGCGTTTCCAATGTTTTCTTGATTTTATTAGAGAGTGGGGCAGCAATCCTTATATCAACATTTCGCTCTTTTGCCTGTTTGAATTCCTTAAAGAGTTTTTCGAACTTTCTCACCAAACCAGTCTCTGTCGTCATAACAAAAACAGCATTCTGGGCCTCTTTAATGATTGTGGAGAGTTGATTATAAATATTTTTTCTTCCTCTAAGTAAGCCAGATAAATCCTCTGGCTCTATCTTGTTTATACCATGCTTGTGTAGAAGCTTCAGTTCCTCCATAAGGTCAGTATTTCTTATGGACTCAAGTTTTTGGGCGTCTGTCTCTGCCCTTTCAATAAGGTTCTTCTTAACCCTCTCAACCACTTCCTCTGGAGGCACAGCAATATACTTGAGTGGCTTTCCTAGTTTTGATATAATAAATCCCTTCTTCTCTAAACTCTCGAGAACATCATAACACCTTGACCTCGGAACATTTGCTATTTCAGAAAGTTCACCTGCAGTTGCCACCCCTCTTGAGAGCAATGCAGCCCAGAGTTTTGATTCATAGCTGTTTAGTCCGAACAGGGAGAGTTTGTCTATGAAAAACTTATTTACAATCATGGTGAGCCCCTCCGTGGATAATTATTATTTTATAGTAGTAATTGATTGTTCTTTTTAAATCTTTTGTTTTTTGTTACTGTTAAGTTGTGTTTGACCCCTAAGCCCTTCATTTCCTTTGGAGATATAGTAATCAATAGAATAAATAAATTATTTTCAATATAGAAAACATACATAACATAAGCAAATCTCCATAAGAAATAAAGGGGTAAGTGTCTTATGAATTTCTATATATATGTCGAATGACATAAATCTTTAAATACCTTCACTTCTCATGGAGATTCTCATGACGGATGAGCCAATAGGTTCGTATTTTGAGAAGTTCATTAATAAGGACTCGATCTTTGTCGATAAAAAATACCTCCAATCAACATATACCCCAACCACGATACTCCATAGGGATGAGCAAATAAAGGCAATTGCAGACATACTGGCACCTGTGCTAAAGCTTGAGAGGCCATCAAACCTGTTTGTATACGGAAAAACAGGTACAGGCAAAACAGTAACAGTACACTACACCACAAATGAGATATCAAAGGTAGCCCAGAAATACAACAAACCAGTCAAGGTGTGCTACCTCAATTGCAAACTCAAGAAGATAGCAGACACTGAGTATCGCTTGATTGCCCATATTAGCCGTATGTTTGGCAAGGCAATTCCTCCCACTGGGCTCCCTACAGATGAGGTGTACAATATATTCTATAAAGCAATAGATTCCACAAGACAAATAATCTTGCTTGTGCTGGATGAAATCGACCAATTGATTAAAAAGGCGGGGGATGAGATACTATACAACCTCACTAGGATAAATGAGCAACTCACGAATGCCCAGGTTTGCCTCATCGGAATCTCAAACGACCTGCTTTTTATAGATAACATAGACCCCAGAATAAAGTCCAGTCTATCTGAAGAGGAGCTTGTGTTTCCACCATATAATGCAATCCAAATTCAAGAGATACTGCTGTCGAGGGCAAAGAAGGCATTCAAGCCAGGGGTGGTTGCCCAGGGGGTTATAGAAAAGTGTGCAGCATATGCAGCCAGGGAGCATGGTGATGCACGACGTGCACTCGATTTACTGAGGGTAGCAGGTGAAATTGCTGACAGGGAGGGCTCTGGAAAAATACTAATAAGTCACATTGACAAAGCAGAACGCAAGATAGAGCGCGATAGGGTGCTAGATATTGTCTCAACCTACCCAAGGCAATTCCAACTGGTGCTGTATGCCATTATGATGCTCCGCAAAAGCCAGCGTGAGCCATTGTACACTGGAGAGATATATGAGGTTTACAAGGGACTCTGCAAAAGGGTTAGTGTGTCCCCACTCACACAAAGGAGGGTTTCAGATATATTGGGGGAGCTTGATATGCTTGGACTCATTAATGCCAAGGTAATCTCCAAAGGGAGATACGGTCGAACAAGGGAGATATCGCTTTCAGTACCAGATTCAACTATACCCAAAATTGAAGGTATTTTAGAGTCAGCCCTCCATCTCAGTTAATAGTTTACAAAATGGAAACAGAAGTTCTTGATAAAGAGAGAACCCTAAAACTGCTGATGGAGCAGGGTATTCTACTTAGTCCCAAATTGGTTGAGAGGCTCTCAGATAAAGAGTTTGTTAAGCAATTGGTGGCTTACTCTAAGCAGAGTGCCATGCCTTTGGTGGTGGATGAAGAGGTGCTTACCAATATTGAGTCTGGCACTGCAGCCCAACCACAGCTTGAAGCCAGCAAACCACTTGGACAATGTAATGTGGAAATCTTGAAGTGTCATAATGAGGCATCAACAAATCGGGACGTGCATGACTTTGTTGGCTTCTTCAATGCAAGGTACAGGGTGCTTAGCAGTATGATAAGCAACCGTCCGGGTATAACCAGAAATGTTTCAATATCTAGGCTTCGTAACAAAACAGACAGGGAGAGTGTTTCTATAATTGGCTTGGTATCTGAGATGAACTTTACCAAGAACAACAACCTGAGGTTAACCCTAGAGGACCCAACAGGTTCTATTCAGGTTGTGGTGACCAAGAATAATAAGGATCTCTACAAGGAAGCCCTCACCCTAACTCTTGATGAGGTTATCGGAGTCACAGGCATGAGTGGTAAGAATGTTGTGTTTGCATCAGAAATAATCTGGCCCGAGGTTCCTGTGCTGCCATTAAAAAAATCACCCCTAAAGGAGTATGCAATTGTGCTTTCTGACCTCCATGTTGGTTCAAACCTCTTTTTAGAGAAGGAGTTCACGCGGTTCATCAAATGGATTCGTGGAGAAATAGGAAGCCAAAAGCAGCATGAGATTGCGAAGAGAACAAAATATATCTTTATTGTTGGAGACCTAGTGGATGGGGTGGGGGTATATCCAGAACAGTATAATGAACTTGCAGTTAGGGACATCTACGAGCAGTACAAGCTCTGTGCCCAATTCATTTCAAGAATACCAAAAGAGAAAGCAGTGATAATCTGCCCAGGTAACCACGATGCTTTGAGATTAGCAGAACCCCAGCCACCATTAAGCCCTGAGCTTGCCCGGCCATTGTATGAGATACCCAATGTGATTATGGTGAGCAACCCTGCCATTGTGAACATAGGCAAAGCTGGCTCTTTCCCTGGGTTTAATGTGCTAATGTACCATGGCTATGGCTTTGATTACTATGTGGCGAATGTGGACCCAATCAGGAACGGTGGTGGTTACGAGAGACCAGAGCTAATAATGTCATACCTCCTCAAAAGGAGACACCTAGCCCCAACACATGGCTCCACTTTGTATGTGCCTTACAAAACCATAGATCCTTTATTGATTGATGAGGTTCCAGACATATTCGTGAGTGGGCACATCCACAAGTCAGCCATAAAGAATTACAGAAACATCACTCTAGTGAGCGGCTCTTGTTGGCAAGCAAAGACCTCTTTTCAAGAGAAGGTTGGTCACGAGCCAGAGCCATGCAGGGTGCCAATCATAGATTTACACACAAGGAGAATGAAGATACTCAAATTTGGGGGTTAATATGCTGATTCCTTCATACTTTGCCCAACTTGAAAAGCAATTGAAGCGGATTTATGAGATAGCCAATGGTGCAAGGAGGAGGGGCTATGACCCAAAGCCAAAGGTGGAGATACCCTGTGCCAGCACAATAGCGGAGCGTGTGGAAGGTTTAGTGTCAGCCGTGGCACCCCAGATGGTTGGTAAGGGTATTCCAAAGAGGATTTTGGAGCTTGAGAAGAAGTATGGTTCTCTAGATTGGAGGATTTCATTGGTGATAGCAGAGGAGATCGCCAGAGAGAAGTTCTGTAAGTTTAAATCTAAGCAAGAGGCAATGGAGGTGGGGCTGAGGGTTGGGTTTGCATACCACACCCTGGGTAGCGTTGCCTCCCCAATAGAGGGCTTTATTGGCTTAGAAGTGAGGAAGAGGCAGGATGGCAAAGAGTATATTGCATTGAACTATGCCGGGCCCATACGCTCAGCGGGTGGTACAGGCGCATCTGTGTCTGTGATTATAGGGGATTACCTAAGGAAGAGATTTGGTTATGCCCCTTACGACCCAACCCCAGAAGAGGTAAAAAGAACACTGACAGAGGTATATGATTACCATGAGCGGGTTACCAACCTCCAGTATCTTCCAAGCAAAGAGGAGCTACGGGTGATGGCAGAGAAGCTTCCTGTGCAGATTGACGGACCAGAAACCTCAAATTACCTTGTTTCTAATTATCGTGACTTGCCCAGGGTAGGGAGCAACTACATAAGGGGAGGGTTTTGTTTGGTTATGGCGGAATGTCTGTGTCAGAAAGCCCCAAAGTTGCTAAAAAATCTGTCAAAGTGGTGGAAGGATTTTGACATGGAACACTGGAACTTTCTGGAGCAATTCCTCTCTGTACAGAAGAAGGCAAAGGCAAAGGTTGCCAAAGAGACCAAAGAGGAAGAGAGCAAACAGAAGATTATGCCGGATTACACTTACATAAAAGACATTGTGGCAGGCAGACCTGTGCTTGCCCATCCAATGGAGAGGGGGGGCTTTCGGCTTCGCTATGGTCGTACCCGGCTATCGGGGTATTCTGCAGTCGCGATAAACCCAGCAGTGATGGTTGTGTTGCAGGGGATGATTGGCATTGGCACCCAGATAAAACTGGAGCGTCCAGGCAAGGGAGCTACTGTTACACCATGCGATAAAATAGAGGGACCAATAGTAAAGCTAAATGATGGCTCAGTATTGCAACTCTCAACTGTTGAAGCAGCAAAGCAATACAGAAACAAGGTTGAAGAGATTCTGTATCTGGGTGACATTCTTGTCTCATATGGAGATTTCTTCAATAGGGCACATCCACTTGTGCCTGCGGGGTATTGTGAGGAGTGGTGGTTACAGGAATTGGAGAAGGCAATTGTTGAGATGTTTGGTACACTCGAGCCAGAAAAGGCGGCGGAGTTTGCAGATTTGGAGTTGGAGGTGT
This sequence comes from Candidatus Woesearchaeota archaeon, assembly GCA_003650585.1. GTDB lineage: Archaea > Nanobdellota > Nanobdellia > Woesearchaeales > B29-G15 > B29-G15. The sequence goes on along the minus strand of QMQS01000018.1, from coordinate 5,154 downwards.
TTGAAGAGATACTGAGGAATCCATTCTCACCCAAGGTAACTGCTGAGGTTGCATTCTCCATAAGCACCCATTTTAAGGTTCCATTACACCCAAAGTTTACCTATTTCTGGGAGGAGTTGTCCTTGGAAAATATTAGAGCCTTGCTGGAGTGGTTTAAACAGGCAAGAGTGGTGGGCGAGTCAGCAGAGCTAATGAAGTTGGTGCTTCCGATGAATAGCGAAGCCAAGCGCTATCTTGAGTTGATAGGTTTACCCCATCTGCTTGTGAATAATGAGTTTGTGGTGATTGAGAATGAGCATGCCAAAGCTGTAAAGAATCTTGGTTTGCTCAGGGGTGAGTTTCCAGAAGGAGCCCTTAATACAGTTGATGCTATCTCGAAAATATCTGGAATCAAACTAAGAGAGAAGGGTGGGGTTTTCATTGGTGCAAGGATGGGTAGACCAGAGAAAGGCAAACTCAGGAAGCTCAAGGGCTCACCACACGTGCTATTCCCTGTTGGGGCTGAGGGCGGGAGAATGAGGAGCGTCCAGTCAGCCCTTGAGGTGGGCAAGATTACTGCAGAGTTTCCAATCTACTTTTGTAGGAAATGCAACAAGGAGAGGATATATCCTATATGCGAGGTGTGTAAGTCTCCAACCATAAGGATGCAATACTGTAAGAAATGCAACAAGGTTAAGCCAAGGTGCGAAGCGCATCCAGACCAATGTGTGCCCTACAAAGAGTTGGCTTTGGAAATAAAGCCGCATTTGGTTGCAGTGCTGAAGTTGCTAAACATGGACGCTTACCCAGACCTCATAAAAGGAGTGAGGGGCACCTCCAATAGAGACCACACCCCTGAGCATTTGGCAAAGGGAATTCTCAGGGCAAAGCATCGCTTGACAGTAAACAAAGACGGCACAATTAGGTTTGACATGACCCAACTACCAATCACCCACTTCAGACCATGCGAGGTAGGCACACCAATTGAGAAGCTAAAAGAGCTTGGTTACGAGTATGATGTTAAGGGCAAGCCCCTTGAAAACGACCAACAGATGCTTGAACTCAAGCCCCAGGACATTATCTTGCCCAGGTGCTTTGATTCAGCAGACGAGGGTGCAGACAGGGTTTTTGTTAGGGTTGCCCAGTTCATCGACGACCTTTTGGTGAGGTTCTACCAGTTGAAGCCGTTCTATAATGTGAAATCACCCAAGGACTTAATTGGGCACTTGATGGTTGTCTTGGCACCCCACACTTCAGCAGGGGTGGTTGCAAGGCTCATTGGGTTTAGTAACACCCAGGGCTTGTTTGCACACCCAATGATGCACGCTGCCACACGTAGGGATTGCGATGGAGATGAAGCCAGCGTTATGCTGCTACTGGATACCCTCATAAATTTCTCACGCACCTACCTCCCGGACCATCGCGGTTCAACCCAAGACGCCCCACTTGTGATTGTTTCAAGAATTAGCCCAACAGAGATAGATGATATGGTGCTGGATTTGGACATCGCTTCAAGGTATCCATTGGAACTCTACGAAGCAGCATTAAAATATTTGCCGCCATACGAGGTTAAGGTTGAGCAGATTGCCCATCGTTTGGGCACTGAACACGATTGTGACAACTTTAGTTACACCACAGAAACAGACAATATGAACAGTGGTGTGCTGTGCTCTAGGTACAAAACCATACCCACAATGGAGGAGAAGCTCTTGACGCAGATGGAGTTAGCAAAAAAGATTAGGGCAGTGGACACCACTGATGTGGCAAGACTGGTTATAGAACGGCATTTCATAAGGGATGTCAAGGGCAACCTGAGAAAGTTCTCAATGCAGCAGTTTAGGTGCGTGAACTGCAACAAAAAGTTTAGAAGGCCGCCGCTCTTTGGGAGGTGTGACGAATGCGGCGGTAATCTTATATTTACAATATCAAAGGGCTCGATTGTTAAGTACCTTGAGCCAGCAATCAAACTTGCAGAGAGGTTTGCCGTGTCACCATACCTAAAGCAATCTTTAGAATTGACCAAGTCCAGGATTGAGGAATACTTTGGCAAAGAGAAAGAGAAGCAGGTTGGGTTATCTGATTGGGTCTAGGTTGAGCACCTGGGCATGTGGTATGCCGCTTATCCTTATTACATCCTGCTCTTTTATCAGCCCATGCTTTATAGCAACAGCTATGGCTCTTTCACCAACCATATTGATTACATCAAACCCATCCATTATGCTTTCAAAACTCTCCTCTCTCATTTCCTCTCCAGCATAGAACCTTGATGACAAGTCCAACTGCAAGTTGTCTTGTGTGAACCTCTTACCAATCAGTTCAGAATCACAGACAGCAGCAACCCTTTTGCCTCTTGCCTCATGTATCTTAACTATTAGCATCTTAGGTTACTCTTATCTCTGCCCCACAGGCAGTGCACTTGAGCAAGTAGGCCTTGCCTTGTTCAATAAGCTTAGTGTCTGGTTTGCCACACTCTGGACATAGCACATACTTGTTGGCATAGTCTCGTATCTTACTGTTTACCATTGAGGCAGCCACTTTGCTACCAAGAATCAATCCCTTTGGCTTTATCTCCCCTGGTGTTGCGAGCTCCTTCTGTAAGTATTTGAGTAGGTGCTCTGGGGGCCTACCCAGGGTGTCTGCTATCTGTTTAAAATTACTAATGATGGTGCGGTTACCTTGAATGTGTCCCATAACCCTTGGTATCTCAAACCTGGACTTTTCCAAAACAGATTTTGGCAGGTGTTTCCTCCCTTCCTTCAGCATTGCTTCGTAATCCATAACACAAAGAAATTAAGGGTTATTTAAAAATCCTACGCAATCCCAGCTTACATCGCTCTGAGTCTGCGTATCCTCTCCTCTATAGGTGGATGGGTTGAGAACAGTGTAGCAAAGTAACTCCTGGTTCGCCTGAATGGGTTGGAGATAAAGAGGTGGGCAATGGCTCTGTTGGCATTGTCCACTAGTGGGTCTGGGTCGTTCTTAATCTTCTCTAAAGCACTCGCCAAACCAGGCGGATATCTGGTTAGCGCAGCAGCACTTGCATCTGCGAGATACTCCCTCCTCCTACTAACCGCCAACCTTATCATTTGGGCAAAGAGAGGTGCAAGTATTGCAAGAATTATTGCAAGCAGGATTAGCCACGGTCCAGTATCTCTAGAGTCACGCCTCCTAGAACCACGCATCCCACCCCATAGGAATGACCTTAGCATAAAATCACTCAACAACACCACCACTCCCACAAGCACAGCTGCGAGCATCATCATCCTAATATCATAATTCTTAATGTGTGACATCTCATGGGCTATCACGCCTTCTAACTCCTGCCTGTTCAATTTTTCAAGCAATCCAGTGGTGACAGTTATGCTACTATGCTCTGGGTCTCTACCAGTGGCAAACGCATTTAGTGCAGAATCCCGTATGACATAAACCTTGGGTGGTTTTTTCAACCCAGCAGATATCGCTAGGGCTTCCACAATGTGGTACAGATAAGGGTATTCCTCCTTAGTAACTGGCACAGCACCAGACATACGAAGTATCATCCTGTCACCAGAGTAATAAGCCACAAGCGAGTACACTATGCCAATGAAGGCAGCCAGAATCAGACCAAAAAGGGGGCTACCAAGTAGCCAACCAAACACACCACCCAATATACCAATTAGAATCAAAAAACCAAGCATAATTATATACGAAAGAAACTTGTTTCTTCTAATCTCCTCAAACATAGAGCGCTGGAGTGACATTTCCCCTTTGTTTAGAACTTAACCTTAACTGGCTCCTTCTCTCCCTCTGGTGCCTTGAACAACTCCCTTCTCTTGAACCCGAGCATACCTGCTATTAAATTATTTGGGAACATCTGAATCCTGTTATTGAAGAGCATTACCATGTCATTGTAATGCTGTCTTGCATAGGATATCTTGTTCTCTGTTCCAGTAAGCTCCTCCTGTAGCTGTAGAAAGTTCTGGTTTGCTTTTAGTTGGGGGTAGTTCTCTGCCACAGCAAACAGCGTCTTCAATGTTTTTGACAACTGGTCAGACGCACTTGCCTTCTCTGCCAAACTCCCAGCAGACATCATAGCTGCCCTGGCTTTGGTTACACTCTCAAGCAATTCCTTCTCGTGTTTTGCATACCCCTTAACTGTTTCAACCAGATTTGGTATCAAATCATAGCGCCTCTTGAGTTGGACATCGATCTGGGCTAGGGAGTTATCCACCTCATTTCTTAGCCTAATGAGGCTGTTGAAAACCCTGATGACAAAAAGCACTACCAAGGCCAATACCACAACAAGAATCCATAACCATGCAGCCATAATTATCACCCTCGGCAATTAAATTAAAACGGATTTAAATAGTTTGGGTTTTGCTACAGCACCTTCACCCTCGTGGGCGATATCTTAAAAATCTCACCCTCTTTTATCAGGGTGTCTATTATCCCATCTATATCCCTAAGTTTACTCTTCTCGTACAACTCCTGAATCTCAACACCGTCACCTTTGTCATACTCCCTTATCATTTCATACACAATCTGTTTTGGGCTTGTCTCATCAAAGACCTCGCTCACCTCTTCTGTAGTCTCAACAACAGCATCACACTCAGGGGTTTTTGTTGTTTTAATCTCAAGCTCTCTCAGCTCAAGGAATCTCTTGTCGTTGAGTTTACGCACAACCTCTGGAATGACATAGCGCACATCATTGTATTCCCTCACCCTCCCTATAACATTAACAATATCACCAACATCAAGCTTATCAAGTTGTAGTGTGGAGTCGAAATTGCGCACAGGTATCTGCCCTGTGCCATCATCAAGCACAAACTCTTCATAACCCTGGGTTGACTTGTCAATGCCAATAACAAAACCCATAAGATTAGCCCTAAACACCCGAAGTTTTCTTTTGGGTAGATAGAAACCAGTTGGGGATTGCTCCCCACCCCTCACAAGATGCGCCTCCAACAACTCACCAATTCTGACCATGAATGCAATATGCCTCACCAAATCTTGTCTCTGGCTCATAGTAGACTCACGAACCCAGGTTTTGGTTCAAATATGTCCCCAGCACGCCTCAACTCCTCAAGAATTTCCTCAACATCTTCAACCTTCATCCCCCTCTCACTGCAAGCAGCCACAATATCCTCCAATGGTATCTGCTTCCCAATCTTAGCGTCCAGTTCAGAGATAATATCC
>QMQS01000017.1 GCA_003650585.1 Candidatus Woesearchaeota archaeon | reverse complement strand
CTTCAGAGCAAACCCCATCACCTTTGATGACAAGCCCCCAGCCAAGTCGTTCAAGCATGAGGGCTTGGTGGAGTGGGAGCATATTGAGAAACAGCTTGGTGGCTTTAAGCTTGAGGTTGAGCCAGGGGCAGTTAGCAAGAAAACAACAGTTGGCATACTAGGAGAGAATGGGATTGGCAAGACAACATTTGTGAGGATTGTTGCGGGTGAGTTAGAGCCAGACAAGGGCAAGATTAGTAAGAAGGTTAGTGTTAGCTATAAACCCCAGTACATAGATACTGATTCAAAAGAGAAGGTTAAGGATTTCTTGAAGGATGCAATAACCAAATCCAGGAACGAGATTGTGCTTCCATTGGAGCTGGACAAAGTGTTGAACGAAAAGCTCTGTGAGTTGTCAGGCGGGGAGCTGCAGAAGGTAATGATTGCAAAATGCTTGGCTGATGAGGAGGCTGAGCTCTATCTGATGGATGAGCCCTCTGCTTATCTCGATGTTGAACAGCGCTTGACTGTGTCGAAGCTGATAAGGAGGTTTACACAAACCCATGGCAAGACCGCTTTGATAGTAGACCACGATATGCTCTTTGTGGATTATCTCTCAGACGAGCTTATAGTGTTTGAGGGTAAGCCAGCAGTGGAAGGGTTGCTTAAGGGTCCTTACCCGATGGAACAGGGTATGAACCTTTTCCTAAGCAGCTTGGAGATATCAATGAGGCGCGACCCTGATACAAAGCGTCCCAAGATTAACAAACAAGATTCTAGGTTGGATAGGGAACAAAAGAAGCTTGGTAGGTTGTATTATGCTTAGTGACTTTGATAGAGCACCCTAATTCGTCTCTGGTCCAGGAAACTGGCTGGATATCTTGTTTGCCCATTGCTGAGAACCTCTGGAAATATTAAAGCCCGTCCAAGAGGCAAATCAGCTGTTGCCTTGGTTATCCAAGCCCTTCTTGAAGTGGATACATAACGAGCCACAAGCGAGTCAACTGCATCTACCCAACCCAACGCCTTGATGTTTCCAATATAGCCTAGTAACTCTGGGATTGCTTCCTCCATCCTTGCCGGGTCAACTACAAACCTGACCTTGCCTTTGTGTTTTACCTTTCTCACAGCACCCTGTTCCAGAAAATAGTGAAACATGATATTTCTAGCCCCGCTATGGTCTATGGGCGGAAACCTGAGTGCAGAGAGCAAGCTCTCAAGCATGGAGTAATATCCAGCAATCTTCTCCTCTTCTGTTATCAACCCCTCCTCAACAAGCATTGAGAGAGCCCCCATGCTAAACAGCTCAGCCCTTGCCTCTTCCATTATAGCATATTTATCTCCAAAGTGAGTGTGTGGCTCTTTTTTGTATAGAACCCTGCCTGTGGTGTGTCCCAACTCATGCAATGCTGTCATCTTTAGGCCTATGGATGGCATTACACCTAGGATTCCAGATACCTCTGATGGCACAAAGAACAGTTCAGCCCACTTCTCGGAGGAGACCCTTGATATTGCCAAATTTATGTTGCAGAAAATGAGATTCACTGAACCGTATTTGTCAACTACCTCTTTGTCATTTGGTAAAGACTGGGCAACAACTACAGAGGGAAACACATTATAGAATCCAGCCCAATTTAATACATCAACAAACCTAAGTCTGGGTAGGTTATCTCTGTTCACTCGTTTCTTATACAACCATGGCGCCTCTGATTCAAAAACATCCATTAAGCCCAGTAATGCGTTTGCAAATTGCTCATATTCTTGGTTTATTACCAAGACAGCACCAAGGGCTGCCCCTCTCCAACCCATTAACTTATCAAGGTAAGTTTCAACCCCTGTGCCCAGAGTGAAATCAATCCCTGAGTTGTTCTCCAGCCAAGCCAAATCACTTGCCCTTCTTGCCTCTTTTGTGCCGCTTTCTAACTCGTCTATCTTTGCATCAATATAACTCTTGAGATTTGGATCGTTTGCTGTGTCTCTTGCTTTACGCAAGGCAGAAATTACTGGCTTTAACACCTCTTTGAACCTCTCCTCATTGAGTATGGCAACTAGTTTGCCATCAGCAGACCTGACCACAGTTGAGTTCACAGTGTCTCTGTGTTGTTTCAATGCCTCCACATCCTTTTTAGAAACACCAGGAGGGTAGAGTGCTCTACCTGGTTCTGGGGCTGGTGCACCCCAAAGTATCTCTTCAAACTCAAGAATTTGGCAGTTTTTGGGAAGCTTATCCCTTGGGATTGGAAACACATAGCTCTTTCCAAAGATATCATATATTCCAGCTCTTGCTGCCAGCAGGGTTGCATAATCCCTCACCATCTGGCTCTGTTCGCCACTCAATTGCTCAGCAAATTTGAGCACCGCATTTAATAGAGGCATAACCCGATGGTCTTGTTGTTGAGCATATATTGGGTTTATGCCATCCACTGCTTCAGAGAGGTGCCTGAGTACCTTTAACTCCAAAGGGCTTAGTCCCTTTAGATTAACTTGAACCGGTAGAACTACCGCCTCTTTCTCTTGGCCGTCTGATAATTTGTAGGGTATCTGTCTTATCTCTGGAGGGCTCACTTCCATTTTCCAACCACTCCTAATTGTTACCTCTGCAGAAGAGTTAATTTATTTTTATAAACTTTTCCTTTATCGGGTATTCCTCTGAGCAGTGTTATGAACTGAGAAGTGTAGGAGCCAACCTATTACAACAATACAAGCTGTAATGCTCCATCCAATTAATGGTTTGGATTTTTTGGTCTGGTTTTGATTAGCCCTGACGTGAATCCTGAGTGGCAGGTAGGTGCCTAGAGCAAAATGAGCTTTTCTTGTTTTAAGGATAACCCTATCCTCATAATTGCCTGGCTTTGTTGGCCTCAAATGCAATACTATTCTTTTTGAGGTATATCCAGGAATAGAAAACCCTTTGGTGTTTTCCAGCCACTCTCTGTGACGCTCCAAATCAACTTGAACCTCTGATATGTCTGGGTTTGGGTTGAATATTAGAACGCTTCGGTTTATTGTTTTATTTTGTTCACAATTCACCTCGAGCTCACTAGGTGCAACCCCCAAGCCAAACCCCTCAACCAACCCTGCAAGCATTACAAGCGCAATCCCCAAAATAAACCCTGATTTCATGGTATTGCCTTCAAACTTATCCTGCCACTGTAGTTGCCAGGGGTTGCATGTTCAGGGATATTAAAGCGAAGCCACAAACCAGTAAAGCCAAGCACAGGGAGCTTAGCAGTGGTGACGTATGGCTCTGATAGCTCAAAATACTCTTGGGGTGGTTCACTGGAGAGAGCCACACTCACAAACCCGGGCGGTATTAGCGTGTTGTTAAGCTTAAAACCCTCAGTTGAGACCTCAAACCTTAATTGGGTGTTGCCTGTGTTTGCAATTGTTGGCTTAGAGCTGGTGGACATATCCAAGTCCCCAAGCAACTCTAAGCTCCCACCTGAGTTTGCTGCTATTGTGAGTTTGGTAGTGTCAACCTCAAACCCCAACACTGCTTCTACTTCAAACTCAAATGCTGTGGCAGAGCACCCAAATGTGGAGCAAACATTCACAACCACTGTGTCCAAACCAGGTGGGGTATAGTAAGGTATCTCAATCATGCCATAATAGATGCTATGGTTTGTTGAAGCTGAAAGCTTAGAAGTGGTATTTCGGTGCGTAATGCTCACATTGGTAAAATTAACAGTGCTATGCTCCACCACTACTCTAATCTCCTTTTGCTTTACCTGACCTGGGAACGGGAACACCTGCGTACCTGGTTTCTCAGCCAGTTCGTCATCCATGTACACCCCAAGAATTTGTGGAGGATTCTGTTTTATTTTTAGCTCTATCTCTATGGTTTTGGCATTGTTATAAACATTGGCATTGTGTGTGGGGCTTGGTTCATTGTATGTGAAATCATTGAGGTTGTTGTTGGTGTCCAAATACCTGCTATTCACCACTTTTCTTGTTAAACTCAATCCCTCCTCACCAATCTCTACAGGTGTTGTTTCAAAATACCCTTGCGGGCACTCATTACCCCACCCCACAGTATCCACAACACTGCTTGGGCTAACCAATGCCACACCCCCTGCTGTGTTGCTTAGTGTTAACTCCTCTTCATAGTTCGCCTCTTGCCATGAAACTGGCTTTGCTATGTTAAAGCCCTTATCTGCAATCAAGAAGTGTGAGTTGGGTGTAAGTACAGTGCCTTTAGGAATTCTGGCATCAAACTCAGAGCTGGTTGTGTTGAGCCACCACCCGCTCATGTTAACTGTGGTGTTGCCAAAATTGTAAAGCTCCACATACTCCAAGTCATACTCAGAGCCATCTGGATTGTAGTAAACTTCTGATATGAGCACACTTGGCCCCCCACCAAATACATCTCCAAAACACAAAAACAAGGTTAGCAATAGCATTATAGTTTTGGTTCGTGGCATACCCTTGTGCTGGGTTTGGCTTTTAAAGTGCTTTATGTAATCTACTCCGGTATTTTTTCAATTTGCCGAAAACATGCCGATCTAGCTTCAGTGGATTATAAATCTAGCAGCAATACTATTTTATCCTCTACAAACCATCCTTATAGCATGATAACTCCCCTCACTTTAGAAAAGAGAATAAATAACATCATCAATGGCATAAGGGGCTCTCTAGTGAGTAGACTTCAAGAGCCACATCAAGCTATGAATCACACATATCACCACAGATTATCATTTGCTTACTTGTCTATGTGCTGCACCTATTGGGCTTACACCTATCTCCCCGTGCAACTCTATTACCTAGGGTTTAGGGCAATATTTTTTGGTGGGGCAGCAGGACTGGTTTTAAAGTTTATGAGGGAGAGGTATCACAAGCAGAGTATTTTTAGGAGCCACTACCATAGCCACACAAGCGCCACCATAAGATAAATATTTAAGTGACAATGCCTTTATAACTAAAAAAAGGGGTGCCCCCAGTTTTTTCTCAGGCCCTGCCTCTACTTTCGCCCTTCACCAAACCAGCTCCTATGATGTGTGCCACTCTCAATGCCTCTGGAATAAAGGAGTTTCTTGTGCTAATATCAATATATGCTCGGGCCTCTTCCTCGCTCAAGCCAGCCATCTGAAAGTAAATCTTCTTGTGTGGGATTGGCTCACCCGCTTTCTCTATGTAAGTTATTTTGTATGCCATGTTTAGCTTTTCTAGCGTTCTCTTAATTAGGGCTGTGTCGGGTTTTCTGCGCACTATTACCACAACAGGTTTCTTTGTTTTTCTGTGTACCTCGTGGATATCAATCATATTAAACCCGGCCATGTTGAGCCCATCCAAGAACACAACTTGGACCTGGGGCTTGAACTTGGAGGAGTTTATCATCTCGATTATTTTGGATGTGGCATCATCTCCATCCACTCTTATATGGGTAGAGAGCACCCCTTCTAGCATAACGCTCCCCCTGAAAAAGCACCCTATTACCAATGCTCTCTTATCTTTAAACTTGTTGAAAGGGGCATCATCTATACCCAACACCCTTACCTCTGATTTCATCATCCACAAGCAAGTGACATTTGTTTATAATCACTATTAAAAATATTTTTTTAAAGGTTTTTGCAAATTTTTAATAACATTTAAATACTACACCTTTATCCTTTGGTACTTCATTCAAGAGGTGGTATGATTGTGTGGAATAGTAGGGATAACTGCTGAAAAGCCTTTCTCTGTTAAGGGTGAGCTAATTCTTGCATTGAAAAAGCTTGAATATCGCGGCTATGATTCTGCTGGATTTGCCACAACAGAGGGTGTCTATGACAAAGAGGTTGGCTCCATAGATGTGTTGGAAAGCCGAATAAACCCCAAGCTTAAAACCACAACAGGTATTGCACACACACGCTGGGCTACCCATGGCGGTGTGACAAGGGTGAATGCCCACCCCCATTTTGACTCAGAGAAGGGATTGTTCATAGTGCACAATGGTATTATAGAGAACTATGCTCAACTAAAGGCACAACTCGAAGAGCGTGGCTATAAGTTTATCACCAAGACAGATACAGAGGTCATCGTAAATTATCTGCATGAAAAAATGAAAACAATGTCACCGCGCCAAGCAATACTCTCTTTCTTTAAGGATGCAAAGGGAACATATGCGGTTGTTTTCTTTAGAAAAGGTGAGAAAACTCTCTATGCTTTTAAGAAGGATTCACCCTTGTGCTTGGGTATTTGCGACGGCGAGATGATACTTGCTTCAGATATATATGCCTTCTCTCACAAAACAACCCGTACAGTGTTCTTTGAGGACTATGAGTTAGCAGAGGTTACCCCCAATAATTACCAGTTCTATAATCGCAGTGGTAAACTCGATAAGAAGCCAGTGGAGATTGAGTGGGAGAGGGAACCAGTGATGAAAAGGAGGTTCAAGCATTTCATGCTCAAGGAGATATACGAGCAACCAGTGGCTGCTCAGCGCCTAATACGCTCACTACGCACAACCCAGTCACACCGTGTCAAACAGATATCCAAGATGATTAAGGGCGCAAAGAGGATTCTCTTTCTCGCATGCGGTACCTCTTATCACGCCTCTCTAATCGGTGCTTACCTCCTAAGTCGCTTGGGTTATGAGGCGCATGCTGTGATTGCCTCTGAGTTCGAGAATTTCTCTGTTATTGACAACAAAACCCTTGTTTTTGCTGTATCCCAATCCGGTGAGACAATGGATGTCATTTCTGTGCTAAAGGACATCAAGCACTATAAACCCAAGATAGTGGCTATAGTTAATTACCCCTACTCAACTGTGCACAGGATGGCTGATAACTACATTGAGATAATGGCTGGTCAAGAGATATGTGTTGCTGCCACAAAGACATTCACAAACACCCTTATTGCCATGTATGAACTTGCGAGGGTGCTGGGCAACCACATCTCTTTGGATAGAATACCCGCAAAAATTAAGGAGGTTATATCCAAAAATGACCTTCGCGTGAGGAAGCTTGCAAAAAAATTGAGCAATAATAAAGACATATTTGTGTTGGGGCATCGCATAAGTTACCCAATTGCAAGAGAGGTTGCATTGAAACTCAAAGAGATAAGCTACATACATGCAGAGGGTATGATGGCAGGAGAGCTCAAGCATGGCACAATTGCTTTAGTGGAGCCGGGCGTGCCAGTCATCGGTTTGATACACGAGACCAATAGGGAGAGAATGGAATCAGCCCTCCAAGAGGTGGAGGCACACGGAGCAGACGTTTACACTATTGGAAATTCCTCAAAGCAATTTGAGTTGCCCAAGCGACTCAATGAGGAGGAGTATTCAATAGCAGCCACCATAATTGGGCATCTACTGAGTTACTATATAGCTAGAAACAACAACCTCCCCATCGATAAGCCAAGAAACCTTGCCAAGAGCGTGACTGTCAAATGAAACTGTTCGGTACTGACGGGATTCGTTGCAAAGCCAACACCTACCCTCTAGTACCCAAAATGGTGGTTACAATAGGTAGAGCAGTCAAAGGGTTCTTCAAAGTGGAGAGCAATGAGGTGGTGTTGGGTGGTGATACGAGGGTCTCCACAGGGATGCTCTCTTCTGCCCTCTCTGCGGGTATCTCATCAGCCGGGTTGGATGTACTGGTGCCAGGTGTTTTGCCAACCCCAGTGATTGCGTGGCTCACACGGGAATTGGGTGCGAGGTGTGGCATAGTTGTCTCTGCATCACACAACCCATGGTATGATAATGGTATAAAGTTCTTTACAACTGAGGGTTACAAACTCACCGAGGAGGAAGAGGAGAAATTTGAGCAGATAATCTTTGCTTTAGATACACAACAAGAGGGCAATGAAAGGGTGGGCTCTATAAACAACCTCCTGGATTGGGAAAAAGTATATCTAGAGCATATCAAGGATTCCTTCAACATGGAGCTTTCGAAGTTCAAGATTGTGTTGGACATGGCAAATGGCGCCACTTTTGAACTTGCACCCAAGGTGTTTCAGACTTATAAAGCAGACCTTGTTTTGCTAAACAACACCCCGAATGGTTTCAATATAAATAAGGGTTGTGGTGCAACAGACCCCTCAGCAATGTGTGAGGCAGTCAAAAAGCATCAGGCAGACATTGGGATTGCGTTTGATGGTGATGGTGATAGGGTTATGCTTGCTGACGAGAAGGGTGCATTGGTGGATGGGGATGCAATAATTGGGATAATTGCAAAGTATATGCACCAAAACAACCAACTCCACAAAGCCAAGGTTGTTTTGAACAACTACTCAAATCTAGGGTTGATAAAGGGCTTAGAGCAGCTTGGTATAGGTGCAGTGCTTGTACCCACTGGCGACCGCTTTATTGCCCAAGCGATGCGTGAGCAAGGCTTAAACCTTGGTGGTGAGAAATCAGGGCATATCATACTATCTGATTATGAAACCACTGGCAATGGCATTCTAACTGCTTTAAAGGTGCTGGAGATAATGCACTCTGCCAACAAGAAACTCTCTGCATTGAATTTCATCACCCAATACCCTCAGGTGCTCATCAATGTTGAGGTGAGCAAGAAGCCACCCCTTGAGAGCGTGAGAAGGGTGATGGCTGTGGTGCAGGAGGTTGAGTCAGAGCTCAAGCAAGATGGCAGGGTCTTCATACGCTACTCTGGCACACAGCCAGTCTTGAGGGTGATGGTTGAAGGCAACTCCAAATCAAAGGTTGAGGAGTATGCCAATAGGATTGCAAAAGTTGTAAAGGAAGAGTTGGGTTAAAATGCAAGCAATAATTCTTGCAGCAGGCGAGGGAAAGCGGTGTCAGCCACTGACGCTTACCAGACCAAAGCCAATGCTACATGTTGCCAACAAGCCCATTCTTTGTTACCATCTTGACAATCTTTGCAAGATAGTTAAAGAGGTGATAATTGTTGTTGGCTATCTTGGCAACATTATTCGTGAACAATTAGGGGACAAGTATAAAGGGTTAAGCATTAGATATTTTGAGCAAAAGGGGCTTCGTGGCACAGGGGATGCAATGCTACAAGTCATGCCATTAATAAAGGGTAAGTTTATGGTGATTGTTGGGGACGATATGGTTGCCAAAGAGGACATAAAGGCATTATCAACCAAGGATAATTGTGTGCTGGTGAGCAGGGTTGCTCATCCAGAGTTCTTTGGTGTGGTTGAAACCCAGGGCAATGTAATCAAGCGAATTGTAGAGAAACCGAGCAAGCCAAGCTCAAACCTTGTCAACACTGCTGTGTATGTTTTTGAGCCAGAGATTTTTAAGTATCTGAAGAGGATAAAGCCGTCTAATCGTGGTGAATTGGAGTTTACAGATGCAGTGAACCTATATGCTAAGCACACCAAAGTGGCTTATCTTGAGACAAGGGGTGACTGGTTGCCAATTTCCCATTCATGGAAACTGCTTGATGCCAACCAGAGCATACTTCAGGATTTAAAGCCAAGCATAAGTGGTAGAGTGGAATCTGGAGCCAAGATTAAAGGTAAGTTAATACTTGGCAAGGACTCTATAGTCAAGAGCGGTGCCTATATAGAGGGGGATGTGATAGTCGGCCAGGGTACAGTGATAGGACCCAATTGCTACATCCGCGGCTCGACTGCAATCGGCTCAGGTTGTAAGGTTGGCAACGCTGTGGAGATAAAAAACTCAATTCTTATGGATGGGACCAAGGTGGGGCATCTGAGTTACATTGGCGATTCTGTGCTCGGGTTTAATGTTAATATTGGTGCTGGCACCATTGTGGCAAACCTTAGGCATGACAATGCAAATGTCAAGACAATGATAAACGGTAACTTGGTTGATACAGGTAGGAGAAAGTTTGGTACGATAATTGGCGATTCTGTGCACACTGGCATCAACACCTCAATCTATCCAGGGCGAAAACTCTGGCCCAACACAACCACACGCCCGGGCGAAATAGTGGCAGAAGACAAAACCGAGGAATAATTTTTTAAACCCTCAGGGTTCTCTCATTTTAATATGACAGAACTGGTGGCAACCCTTGGCACGGGCAAGGGCTCATGGAACTATCTCAGGCAACTAATCACCAAGCACGATTGGGACAGCATAAAACTTGTTACCAATAGCTTTGGTGCAGAGAGGTTCTCTATCGAGGGCAAGGAGATAAGCTTTGTGGTGATTGATGACAGAAAAAGCCTGCCACTGCTTATTGAGGATATCTATTCGCAATTGAACGGTAAGATTGAAGGCACAGAGGTTGCTTTAAACCTTATCTCAGGAACTGGCAAGGAACACATGGCTCTGCTGTCTGCACTCCTCAAGCTTGGCTTAGGAATACGCTTGGTGGGATTGAAGGGGGACGAAGTGGCAGAAATCTAACCCTTCTTGAGTTTGCTGTCCACGAATTGCTTTAACCTTTGTGCCTCTTGTTCTAGCTCAATCAAAAGCTTTGTGTCACTGAAGTAATGCTTGGCACAATTCTCACAGTAGTAATTGTTTGTGTGTTTAACCTGATATTTGGCTTCTTCACCACAGATTATGCATTTCTTACCCATTCTTGCTTAGGTACACCCTATAGCCACCGGATTTAGCCAGTGCTTGGGCATTACCAAACACCTCTTGCATGAAATTATATAAACTTTTCCCTCCTTTATTGTGTCTTGCAACCAATTGGAGCACCCCGCCTGGCTTTAGCTTTGCTTTGCTTTGGGTTATGAGGTAAAAGCAGAGCTTTTTGCCAGCGGTTTGTGGGGGGTTGAATAGTATGGCATCAAACTGGCCATTTACATTCTCAAAACCATTGCTCAGGATAATCTCGCAGTTGTCAAGCTTGTTTAGTTTGGCATTCATTATGGCTGTGTCAACAGCACGCTGGTTTATGTCCACCATGACAACCTTGGCTTTTGGGTAACACTTTGCAATCACAATCCCTATAACACCTGACCCGCACCCCAAATCCAGAACACGCCAACCATCCTCTATAATAGCTTTCTCAGCCAACAACCTGCTACCCTTATCTATCCTCTTGCTTGAGAAAACCCCTGAGGCAAGAAAAATGGTAATCTCTTTGCCCCTGATGCGCTCACTAATCTTGCGTAACCTGAGTGGTGAGGCTTGGTGCTGAGTGAAATAGTGCTCCATAACTAAAGAATCCCGTAGAGGTAGTATAAAAACTTATCCACCACTCTCACCAAATCAAACTTGTCTCCTTCAAAGGTTATGCAATTTTTGTTTAGAGTAATCTTAGGATTTTCTGCAACCCTTAGCATTATGACAGACTGGTTTGTGTTGTTGCATGTGACGATTGGCTTGGGTGGGCAAACATTCTGGTATGGCTCTGTGCATGCAGATTTTATTTCCACATGGAACACCTTTGCCAGAGATATACCAAGCTCGCTCGCAGCGAGTGCAACAAACTGGAGGTCGGTATCATAAGGGTTAAATGTTATATATAACTGACCAAAGGAGAAATTCACGAGTTGCCCTGTTACTGTGACGTTCTCAACCTCGCTTGGTAGAAATCTAAAGGGTATTGTGTAGAGGTCTTTACCACGCTGCCACTGGGTCCACCACATCCCTGCCATCTTCTCGAACCTAAAGTTGTTGTAGTAGCGTACCCTCTCTGCCAACTCTTGTTGGTGTTTGTGGATGTTATAAGCTCTAATGCCAAAGACAATAGCAACTATGAGCAACAGCGAGAATAGATACCAAAGGTGTTTCCTCTTTATCCTAAACACAACTCTTTTCTTGCTCATTCCAGGACCCCTAGCAATCCATAAAGAATCCGATCCTTGTATGCAAGGAAATCCACTCTAGTGTTTGCTTGGATTATGAGGCAATTGCCCTCCAGCCAGGCCTTGGTCTCGTTGCTGTATTTGAGCATGATTACGGGTACGAAGGCAGTGGCATTTTCACATGTTATCACTGGTCTTTGGGTTGTGGTATTGGTTGTGTAGCCGGGTATTGTGTACTTGCCCATAGCATAGAGCCCCTCGCCCAGGAGGTACTCTGTCTCAGACATGCTCTCTTTTATTGGTGAGTCAAACTCTGAGGTTGTATAAAGTAGTCTTGTTTGCTTAATGGGTGCTAGAATGCTGGGATCAAAGCTCATATTGCTAAGTGCTTGGGGTAGGAAATTGAACCTGAATTGTTTGTTGGCTATGGTCGTAGCGTACATACCATTTTCAAGCACACGAAATCTGAAGTTCTTGTACTTAATACTGCCACCCCCACCAACCCTTGACCCAAGGTAGCCAAGCACAGAACTTAGCATTATAAAGATGGTTATACCTGCAATTATGAGTTGCTGGGGCCTTTTGCTTTCCTTTTTTTTAATACTTCGTACCCTCTTCATACCTAGAAGAAAAAAATGGAGAATTAAAAAGTTTTTGTTAGAAATGGTCGTACATGTATGTAACCTGCTCTGGTTTTAGGGTTCCTCTGTACACGCCAACTGCACCATGATGGCTTGATGGCTCTAAGGGCATATCTCTAGTGAGTTTCACCTCAAGCACGCTTGGTTGACCACCTAGCTTCCAATCCATTTCAGCCCGCGTTCTTGCAGTTGCATAATCAAGAAAAACAAGAGCTCCATGCACCATTAGTTCCTTCTTTTCCCGGAACACCACTGTACCTTCTCTGACTGGTAGCACCATGTATACTCTACGTGGTGATTGTAGTTGTGCTCCTACCATGCCATCCAAACTCTCAGGCATTTTGGGTTGACTTATACTCTGATTCTCTGCCATTCTTCCTCCACCTCCTGTTTGTAAAGTGTATATGTTTTCAAAAGCCAAAAGGTGCTTCCCTTGGGTAGGGAGCTTAGGTATCTTACGAACAGATTCAAGAGCCAACAGCTCTATTTGAGAAATGGGTATTTGAGAGGTTATCCGGTAGGAAGAGTTACCATCCTCAACGCTCCAAACCTGGCTTGTTCTGGGGAGCAAATCAGTGTCAAGCACCAAGATTGCTGGCTTGGAGCCAAACTCAGCAGCTCTGCGCATTGCAATCATAAGGGCATACCCAAACTTTTGTGTGAACCAATGCTCTTCTAGGAATAACGCTGGAGCTTTCTGTTGAATAATGCTATCCAGCGCAGTGGTGTTATTCCCGTGGTAGAGCCTCATTCTACCCACTTAGTAATCCCTTTTTTGTGAAGTTGTATGAAAAAATACAACTTGTTTATAAATTTTGTGTTACGAAGTAATACAAAATAAAACAAAGATTAAGGCTTGCAAACAGAACACGGCTTAAAGCCCAGCATTTCTGCCTTTGCTTTGGATTCGAAGCATATTAGATTG
>QMQS01000016.1 GCA_003650585.1 Candidatus Woesearchaeota archaeon | reverse complement strand
ATATAAGGGGAAACACAAAAGGGGGTGTTGGAATATGTGGAATATTGTTTCTAAACCCTTGGAGGCAATCTCTGAGGCAAAGAATGAGAAAGATATGGGCAAGACACTGCTGGTGCTTCTAGTGGCAGCGATTATGGTTGCTATAAGCACCTTTTTCTATGCGAGGAGCGTGACAGGGTCTGTGTTCCTTGCTGCAATTGTGGGAGCAATAGTTGCCTACATTTTAGTTCTGGTTTTGGGATTTGTGCTAAAGTTGACAATGAAGATATTGGTTGGTAGGGACGATTATCTTAGTGCGTTGATACCAGCAGTTTACAGTTTTTTCATACTGGGGCTTGGAACTCTAGTGGCTTCCATTCTGGGCTTGATTCCATCAATTGTAGGGCCTATTCTGGTGTTTATTGTATTGCTGATTGCATATGTAATGTCTCAGGCAGTGTTCTTCAAAGCAATGATGGAGTTCTATGAGACTGACGCAATTACAGTGTTCATTGCCCTACTGATAGTGTACATCTCACTGTTCGTGGCATTGTACTCTGCCACCATGTCTGCTTTGATAGGTTTCGTTGGCAAATTTGGTGGTATGGCAGGGGGCATGATACCAGGATTCTAACCCTTTTATTCTTTTTTTACAAATTCTATTTCTCCCTGCAAGTAAACCCCTTTGTGGAGTTCAACTGGTCTCCAGTCGTCCTTTACCACAGAAGCATTGAGCCACTCAGCTAGTTCCTCAGGGTTGCCTATTGTTGCTGAGAGTGCTATGAGCTGAACATTTGGTAGAAGTTGCTTAAGCAATGTTATCAAAATCTCAAGTGTTGGTCCACGCTGTGGATCATTAAGCAAATGTATCTCGTCAAGCACAACAACCCCTACCTCTGGAAGCCAGGGTGCAGAATGCCTTATTAGTGAGTCAAGTTTCTCTGGTGTTGTTATTATAATATCATACCTGCTTAGGTATGGGTCGCTAGAGTCAATGTCGCCTATAGAAAGGGCAACCCTAACAAGGTGGCTATAATGCTGCTTGAAATCCTTGTATTTCTCATTCGCCAGGGCTTTGAGAGGAGCGATGTAAACCATTTTCTTATATTCCTCAAGAATTAGCTTTATGCCAGCAAGCTCAGCCAGCAGTGTTTTACCAGAGGCTGTGGGAGTACACACCAAGAGGTTTTTCTTTTCAAGTAACCCATTTTTAATCGCCTTCCACTGGCAGGGTCTTAACTCAGTGTATCTCTTGGAAACAATTGAATAAAGCTGCTCAGGTATCTTGCCTTTGAGCTCTGTGACTTTCATGTGAGGAGTAAATCAAAACAGATTAATAAGGTTTTGTTTTGGCTCTTGTTGCACTCACACTTACCCCTGATTTTAGAAACTTATAAAAACTGAAAAGATAATTCTTAAGTATGGGAATGATAAATCTAAAGCTTGTTTATAGCCCATTCTCTCCTTTGGTTTCACCAAAACATTTATAAACGATAAAATTTATCACCAGATAGTAAAAAATGGTTGACCCAAATTCACACAAAACACTCGAGGATTTTGTAGATGGCATAACCCGCTTAGACGATGCCATTAGAGAGCTAAACCCTGATTATATTCTTTATACTATTCGTGGGGCAGTTCCTATAGCAGATTTGCTTAGGATAGTTGATCCCCAAATTGCAACTTGGGAGCATGAGTATCTACCTGCTTCAAGTTCTATCATTGACACAACCGATGTTATTTATCAATGGTTTTTGAATTTTTTAAGAGAAACCCATGTTGTGGGTCATCCTCAATCAATTGTCACAATAGATGAAATAGTGAGTGGCAATTCTGTATCTCGGGTCTATAAACAGGTTGCCAGAGCCATTAGTGATTATGCGCGGGAGGTGGGGCTCACTCCCCAACAGGCAATGGAAGAAATAGTCTATCATAGCATTGGCTTACTTGACAAGAGCAAAGCCCCTAATGAGGAAATGATGGCAAAGAGATACCGCCAATTAGTGGATGATGGAGTGGTTATACCAGTCGAAGTGACTGCAAATATTGTAATGGATAAACCCAAGTTGTGCCCACTTAAGATGCAGAGAATACCTAACAGCAGGAGTGGAAAATTTCTGCCTGTAATGGCCAAGTTTGAACACACACCTGAGTATATGGAACTCTTGCAGAGGTTTGCTAACTACGTGGGTCAAGACATAGCCAATGTTTCATTGCAAAGCCCGCTTAAGGTCCAACAATCAGAGAGGTTCCTGCCAGAGAAGTACCGTTCCCTCAGAAATTATCTAAGCCACAACTGAATGCCAAAATTATTTAAATAATTGCTCCCTCCTTGCAAATATGAACTCTGTGAAGTCCTGCTCATAGGCATTGACTTCTCTTCACTTAGTGGGTGGTTTCTATGGATATTGTTAAGGATTTGAAATGGAAGAAGGGCATCAAGTTAGATAGATTTGTGGCTGGGTTGGCTAACACTGGTTATCAGGGCGTGGAACTCGGTAGGGCATCTGAAGTTATTGTAAAGATGAAGCGTGACAAAGCCAAGATTTTTATGACGTTTACTTCAAATATGGTTACCTCTGGGCTGCGGGGGTTCTTTGCACAGTTAATAAAGCTTGGTATGGTGGATGTTATAATAACCACCGTGGGTGGGATTGAAGAGGACATAATGCGTGCCACTGGCGAAAAATTCATGATAACGAGTTTCAATGCAGATGATGTGGAGCTTTATGAAAAGGGGATGAACCGCATAGGCAACCTCCTTGTTTCAAACGACAGCTATGCAAGGTTTGAGGACACACTCACAAAGATGCTTGGTGAGATTTACAAAAAGAAAAAGAGGATAAAGCCCTCTGAGTTATTCAGAGAGATTGGGCTTATGCTGAATGACAAAGACTCGTTGCTTTATCAGGCAGCACACAACAATGTGCCTATATTCTGCCCAGCAATCACTGATGGGGCTTTTGGGTTTCACCTCTTCTTCTTTCAGCAGAACCATGATGATTTTATTGTTGATATTGTAAAGGATTTCTCTGACATGCTCACCTGCACCTCATATGATGAGAGAAAGGGGATAATTGCCCTTGGTGGCGGGGTTTCAAAGCACTATGCCATACTCATTACGCTGATAAACGGTGGGTTTGATTATGGCGTGTATATAACCTCTCAAACTCCCTATGACGGTAGCATGTCTGGGGCAACCACAGATGAAGCCAAGAGTTGGGGCAAGATAAAGGACAATGCAGATGCTGTTACTGTAATAGGTGATGCCACTGTTTACTTTCCGTTGGCTATGATGAGAGCATTAGAGGTGTTAAGCAGGGAGGGTTTAATCAAGAATGGCTAAGCCAAGGTTTTTGCTGAGCAGGAGCAAGGTTCTTGAGCAGTACAATGCATTAAAAAAATTGGGCATTGCGATTTCTTATAGTGTGAAGACCAATGCTGAGGTAGCCAAAATACTTGAGCAAGAAACAGATTGCATGTTTAGCATACACAACCCCAAAAACCTTGCTATAATCAATGACAAAAGCAGGGTTTGGTTCTTTCCACAGGCTTGGAAAAAGTCAGATATTGAGTGGCTTCTTAGCGAGGGTGTTAGAAATTTTGTGGTGGACAACACCAATGACTTACAGGTGCTTGTGAACTACTTAAAAAATTCCCCTCAAAGCCTAAACCTATTGCTAAGGATGAGACTAAAGGAGCACACCATCTTCACAGGCAGATACTTTGTTTTTGGTATGCCTGCCAGCATTATAAATGAATGGGTGCCCAAGCTCAAGCCACTGGTTGGCAAACTCGGCGTACATTTCCACAGAAAAACCCAGAATGTGTCTGAATGGCGTTTGAAGGAGGAGTTGGAGCAAACCCTAAGCAAAGAAACACTTGAGGCAATTGACTTGGTAAACATTGGTGGCGGGTTCCCTGCTCAATATAAGAACACCTCTGACCAGGTTATGGATATGGTTGTTAATGAGATAAAGTCGCTCAAGGCGTGGCTAGGAAAGCTTGGTATTAGCATAATTGCTGAGCCAGGGCGGTTTATTGCTGCTCCAGCAGTAAAGCTTGAGGTTGAGGTTATCAATGTGTATGAGCGCAACATTATTGTAAACTGCTCTGTTTACAGTGCTGCCATGGACACCATTGTTGTGCCAATTAAGCTGATGGTTGAGGGTGAATTAGAGCCGGAGCAGGCAGAGGGTGCCAAACCCTACACAATAAAGGGCATCTCACCAGATAGTATGGACATATTCCGCTATAAGGTGTTTTTAAAGCCACCAAGGGTTGGAGATAAGCTCATATTCTTGAATGCTGGGGCTTACAACTATTACTGCGATTTCTGTAATTACGACAAACCAGAGACAGTGATTGTGGACTAGAGCCAGATGTCAAAAGATATTTAAAGCTGTCTTGATTTTTCGTTTTATAGAGCGGGGTAGGGCAGTCAGGAGTGCCCGTCGGGCTCATAACCCGGAGGTCGGAGGTTCAAATCCTCTCCCCGCTATTATTTATGGTCTTATTCCTTTCTTCCCTCAAGTCTTATAAATAAAAGCCAAAAATCTCATGGAACCAAAAACAACAAAAGATTTAAAGCTTAGATGGCTATGGCTTTAGAGAAGCACAACCCAAAAACACACCAATTTCCGCAAGGGTTTAACAAGAACTAGTTAGTGTTTTGGGGTAAAGGTATTGGACTCCAATCTAAGGAAGAGAAAACAGAATTAAGAATTAGCCAGCAACCGCCAATTCAGTTGAGGTTGCTCTCTCAATGGCTTCTTCTATGCCCTGTTTGTGACCTGCCCCAACTATAACCAGAATTCTCTTATCAGGGTCTCGAAGAGCCAGGTCAATTATGCGGTTAGCCATAATCTGGTTGCGCTCCTCTATGAGAGCGAGGTAAGCCCCTGGGTAGCGCTCCCTAACTCTCTTGATTAACCTTTCGATGATATCCTCCTCAGGCACCTTGGTTAGGTCTATGGTGCTGAGCCCCAACCTCTCTAGTTCCTGCCTTCCAAATAATACCCCTCGTATTAAATCAACAATAAAGTTCAGTTTCTCTCTCCAGCCAATCGCTTGGGAGAGCCGCCTGAGCGTAACCCTTATATCCCTATCAATGAGTGCAACCTTAATCCTGTGCTTCTTTGCCATTTTAATGGCAAGTCTCATCTCTGCTCCAGGCATTATGCCTATCTTATCACCTATCTTACGCTGTAGATACGACCCGAGCAGGTAAAAGATGTACCCCTTTAATCCAATCTCTGATATAGGCACCCTCCTACCCCTCTTGTTACTCATGAGTGCATTGAGCCTTCCCCTATCCAGCTCTAAAGCCAAGATGTGGGGTTTGGTTTCAATAATCGCCCTTTTAACCTCTTTTAAACTCTGAGGGGCAATGTGTGAAGTGCCAATTATCTTTACATTATCCAATACCATGTTTACAAAAACAAGTATGAGAGGCTTAAAAATCTAACGCTCCCGCCGGGATGCACGCCCCCCGCCTCTCAGCAATAGGGTTTCGAACCCGGGCTATAACCTTTCTGCATTCGAGATACCGCAGGGTTATGTCCTATCCAGACTAGACTACGGGAGCTTCTGTTTAAGCCTCTCCTTATAGTATTTGAGACTCTTTTTATAAAGATTATTGTATCTAAACCTGAGGTTGGACTCTAAGTAGGGGAGATGGCAACAGGTAAGTTTTGAACCAGAGAGGAGTTTATACCTAAGCTTATTTTCTCTCCCTATGACAAGGTTCTTTCGTTGTTTTATCTCTTCAAGAATTCCCCTTGTGGTATTGGATTTTGTACAAACCACAACACTCCCCATCTCACCTATTGAGTGACCGTCTGAACCTCCTGTGAATGGCTTGCCGGTCTGCTCCACAAGCTCTAGGGCATCCCTATTATGCCGTCTGAGGTTGCTACCGCATATCACCTCTATTGCATGGATCCTCTCCAAGACATCTTTGCTAATAAAACCTCTCATAATATTTTTCATGATTCCATAATACCCAAATGAAAAGGGATGGGCTGCCACAATGAGGCAATCATAGCTCTCACAGGCATCCAACAACTCCTCTGTTTTGATTGAAGTGGATGAGTAGGGGTCCTTGTTTTGCCTACCCTCAACATGCTTTATGTAAAAATCCTCGAGAGCGTCTAAGGTGGGGAAGTAAACAAGTATGTGGTGACCCTCCACACAACTAATCTCTATCCCAGGAATTATGTTTACCTTATGCCTATTATTATAGGCGCGTCTTACCCCCTCGATGCTGTTGTGGTCTGTTAATGCAACATTGATGCCCAACTCAGATGCTTTATTGAGTATGTGGTTTATCCTAGTGAAGGTGTCAGAGTAGAGTGAATGAAAGTGCATATCTGTGAGAGTAAACCCCGCTTGCTTGAGTGCCTCGAAATTCGGGGTTTTAAACATAATGTTTGTGAGATGGTTCATCTCAGCAGGAAAAACTTAGGTTGTCTTTTAAATTTTTCTTTTACCCTTAACATAGTGTCACGCCTTGGTAAGGAGAAAGATTTATAAGTCTTGGCTTGCCATTCTTTAACCTAATCCTATGTGTGCTAAAAAGGGGTTTAGTTTGAGTTATACTGCTGTTCTCAAGAATGAGCTCTTTAGAAGGACTAGTAGAGGGAGGAATAGAACTCAAGGATGAGTTATCAACCACCACTAAAGTAGATGAAGCTATTGACCCCGTAACAAGAGCCAAATTACAGTTGCTTGGTTCTTTTGTCGAACATGTGCCAGAGCAACTCTATTCCGGCATAGAACCCTCTTTGGAGAATTTTGATTTCTTGTTTCGTGAGGTGCTTAAAAAAGAGAACACACCCCTGGCTGGCAAACTCAAATTGCTTTATTATCTTGTGACAAATGTTCATCCAAGGATGTACTGTGGTATCCCTCCATTGGTCGAGGAGTTTGATGTTCTGTTTGGTGATAAGAGCAAGCAGCTCGAGCTGGCTGCAAGAAAGATAGCACAGAAGTATGGGTTGGATAAGAGAGACATGCAAAGATTGAAGCTAGCTCTCTCACCGAGGTGTTTCGAAGTACTAAACCAGAATATCTCCTCCAAATACGGAGTAAAGATATTGGGTATTACCAAGGGGCATTGGCATGAGCTGGTTCATGCATTAAAGGCAGCAGGGCTCTACGCAAGAAAGCGACGCACACTTGAGCAAGTGCTGCTTATCTTGGGTTACTTGTTTCCCTTAGATACAAACAATCGGGATATAAAAGAGGCCCTTAAAGATACGGAGTTCCGCAACGTTATTGCTGGAAGAATTGCACAGCTGAGATATATGCCGAAGTATTGCCACAAGGTGCTTCCTGCTGCTCTCAAACCTGAATACTTAGAGGTAATATTTCACCACGATGGGCACACAGCAGAGAATTTGGGTATTACTCTCAACCGATTTAGGCAATTGCTAAGTGTTCTAAATAGAGCTGGTTTACTTTATGATTGGGTTCCTGTTGATGAACTCAAGCAAGAGGTTCTTGATACTGTTTACCCAAATGCTGGACTCACACACAGAGATTACAATAGGATTTTCTTTAATAGTAGGCTATTCATCCCTGTCAGCAAAGCGATAGCTACAGAGAACTCTCTCTCAAAGGGCTTGATGTATCATCTCACAAGGGCCATTAGGAATTATAGTGTGATAGCTGACCCTGAATTGACACTTGAAGAGAAAATAGCTAGAACTAGCTTCTCAAGGCAAGCCATTCAAAACTCCATATCAGTTCTGAGAAGGGTGGGGCTATACCCTCCCGATAAACAATTAGAGCTAGAGAAGGAGCTGAAGATGTTGAGAGCCACAGCAGTGGCTTTATCAGTTGATGGGGTTGCCCCACCAAGAAGAGTGTTTGAAGAGCAATTCCCAGAGTCAAGGTTACTTAAACATTTTCCTTCTTATAATGTGGCTATGAGGGAGTTTGGGTTAGAGGTGAGGCAAACTAGGTATAGAAAGGTAGATACATATTCTAAGTTTTATCATTTGCTCTCGGAAGCTCCTCTCTACTTTAAAGAGTTAGTCACTAAGAGTGGACTCGGAGAAACGACGGTTTGCTCCGCAATTAAAACCCTTTGTTCTAAGGGGTTACTTAAGAGGAATAGGAAGGAGAATAGGGTGTACTACTCCTTAAACAAAGAGGGTATAGAAGCAAGAGTGTTGGAGTTGCTTAATGGGGAAAGCCCAGTCACCCTACACACCATGCAAAATGCATTACCTTTCAACTTTAAGACTCTAAGTGAGATTACGCTCGGTGTGTTGAAACAGCCCTTATTGGATTTTATTTTGGCTCTTGCTTCTACTACAGAAACCACAATTGGAGAGGCATATCGGCGAAGGGGCATTAACCCCAGAAAAGCTGTGATGCTGCTTAAGCATATAAAATCAATTAACCTGCTAAATGAGAGTGGAGAATACCTACTGAGGTGCCTAGAGGGAGCCACTCATCGCTTGGTGGATGATGTGATTAAAAGTGTTGCATCTTGCAGTCCTAACAGAGAAGTTTTTGGTAATGGCTCTGAGCATTATTCGGTTTTAATTGGCAAAATGCTTCCCCATGTTGTACACCGGACTAGAATCCCTACAGCAGAGGTGAGTGCTCTCTCTGGTGTACCAGAAGAGGTGCTTCTTTCTGTCTTTAGCAAAAGGGAGGATGGAAAGAGACCAAAATGGGCGCCCAGATTGAAACAACAGGAGTGTCTATTCACATGCTACAAGGGTCAGGGTGGCTATGTGCTTGTTTTCCATTTAGAACGGGTATACCAAACCATTGATGCTGCACTTGGCATAAGTGCTGAAACCCCTAATGAGGAAATCAAACCACCACAACTCATGGACCCAGTAGAGGCTCTTGTGGAGAGATTTAGACTTCTAGAAGGGGATGCAAGGTGGCTCTTCAAGATGTATGCCCCATACGCTCTCAAAATCAAAGCCATCACTGAAGAATACAACAGGCGAGAGAACTCAGAGCTTGAGGCATGGAGGGTAATAAGGGAAATAGCTGATATGGTTACATTTACCTTGGATGAGGGTGTTACTAGCGTGACAGCGAGGAACCTGTTTGATTTTCTCTATTGGCTCAACTTTTATGCCCCCCTCCCAGAATATAGACTCACTGTGAAAGAGGGTCTGATGGTGTATAAGAGATATATTGGTGATGTTCGCTTGGATGTTCTAGAGAAACAGTTTAGGCATTACCTAGAACAGGGGAAGATTGATTGGTACGATACTAGCCAGTTACCTCTAGAGTCTTTGGTGTTGAATCTCAACAATGGTAACTCTCAAGAGGTAAAGCGGCTATTTGGTTTAAACCAAGGAAGCTTGGCTTGGATGCTCACAGACCCCTATCAGCAAGCATTTGAGAAACTCAACCAAGCATTTGAGGCTCATAAAGATGGTTTTAAAACCCCGCAAGAGATGTTTGTGAGGATTGCCAATGAGTGTTGCAGTTTTACTGAAATTCAACACCGTTTGAATCAACTCTCTCCAGAAGCGAGCTTCACTAGTGATGATGTGTTTAGGCTGATGCTTGCAAATCCCATGCCCAATAGTAGAGTTTATAATGGACTAATAGAGATTGCTAAAAAGACCGCAACAATGGTAAACCTTGGGTATATGAAGGTCTATGATGGAGACACAACACCTATTGGCATGGCTTGCAATTATCTTGCCCGAGGCACCCCGCCCCAAGAATTGGCAGAGAAGATTGGGGTTAGCCGAGCCCAAATAGAGGAGTGCATAGGCACACAATTTTGAAAAGCTTTTTATAGCACCCCCGAGTTATCTTAATATGCAAGCCAAAATATACAAAAAGCTACTAAGTGAATTGGAGACGGCAAAAAGACCTATATTCTTTTTTGATGACGACCCAGACGGTTTGGCTTCATTCCTTCTGCTGTACAGGTATCGCAAGGAGGGAAAGGGCGTAATCATCAAGTCCACACCCCGTCTTGTGGAGGAGAATGCAAGAAAGGTTGAGGAATACTCAGCAGACAAGGTGTTTGTTTTAGACCTACCGCTTGTGGACCAGGGGTTTATTGATAAGGCCAGAGTGCCTGTGATATGGATAGACCATCACCAGGTTGTTAAGCGTGAGAATGTGCTTTACTTTAATCCGAGAGAAGATAATCCAGACGCCTATGTACCTGTGTCTTGGATTGCTTATAATGTGGTAAATCAGGATATATGGATTGCTGCAACTGGTGTGGTGGGTGATTTCTGCATACCAGATTTTCTACCCAAATTCAAGCAAGAGTATCCTGGTTACATTGGTAGTGAGTCAGAACCAGAAGAGATTCTATTCAACACAAAATTGGGTAAGTTGGTGAGTGTTTTTTCAATGGTGCTTAAGGGTAGAACAAAGGAGGTAATGCAATGCGTAAAGGTGCTCACGAGGATAAAGCACCCTGACGAAATCCTTAAGCAGAGCACCCCTCAGGGCAAGTTCATATGGAGACACTATTTGAAGCACTGGGCTGTGTACGAGAAACTCCTTAGAGAAGCAGTAAAGCACTACACCCACCATGGCAAACTCTTTGTGTTTGTTTACCCAGGCGACAAACTGAGTTTGACTGCAGACCTTGCACTGGAGCTAATTTACAGATACCCACACAAGATTGTGATTGTGGCTAGGGAGAAAAATGGCGAGATGAAGATTAGCATCAGAGCTAGAGGGATAAAGATAAACAAGGCATTGGAGAAAGCATTGGAGGGAGTGGAGGGTTATGGCGGTGGGCATGAGTATGCATGTGGTGCCAATGTTAAGAAAGGGGATTTCAAGAGGTTCTTAGAACAGTTTAGAGAAAGTTTAAATATTTAAATGGTTCTTCTTTAGGTATGGTATGGATTGCTATAAGTGGAATTGATGGAGCAGGTAAGACCACACTCTTGGACTTTCTACACAAGCATATAAGAGAGCTTGGTGATGTTAAGAGGTTTAAGCACCCCCACTTTGATTGGCTTAGAGAAATGCTTAGTTTGGTTGGAGAGGACCCTTATACAGACTTGCTCCTATTCTCTTCAGAAATAAGATGTGAGATGCATCTAATTAGGGAATGGACAAAAAAATACAAGTATTTAATATCACAAAGATGCTGGTTGGACCATTTCCCTTACAGACTAACTCAAGGGTTTAGTATTGAGGAGACATACAAACTACTCTCCCCTTCTAGTTTCTTGGTTCCAGATATAGTTGTTTATTTGAGGTGTGACTATAAAACTGCATATAATCGGATTAAGGGGAAGAGGGGTGATAAGTATGAAACCCTAAGTTTCCTCAGGATGCTTGAGAAGAACTTTGATTATGTTATTAATGAGGTGGAACACAAAAGGCTACTCCCTGAGTTTAATGCTACAAAGATTTTGAGGATAGATTCTTCTGGCTCTATTGAAAATACCAAGAGCTTATTATTAGAGGGTCTTCGAGAATATGGTTTAATTTAATCACTTTTAGTGGTATTGGTTTGTTTTGCGTACAACTCCTTTATGTCATCGAGTGTGGCTATCTCATCCACAGCTTTATCATCCCTCAACCTTATGACTCTAGGGAACCTCAAAGCATAACCAGAGCTGTAAGTGGGTGATTTCTGGATTTCTTGGTAGCCAACCTCTACCACAACCTGTGGCTTAACCTCAACATACCTCCCCTTTGATGAGATTATCAATGGCTCCAAAAGCTTGGTCACATCACCAAATGAGAGCCCCTCCTCTGACTTCTCTTTAAGCCCTGTTGATGCCTTACCCACAACCAAGAACTGGTCGTCATGGAGGCATGCGAGGTAGTAACTGCTTAGCCAACTGGCGCGTTTTCCTTCTCCGTACTCTGCCCCCACTATTACCAAATCTACTGTATCCACGCTGGGCTTATACTTTACCATATAGCCCACCCTTGCCCCTGGCTTGTAGGGTGCATTGAGGTTCTTAAACATTATACCCTCGTGCCCAGTGGCAATTGCCTCATCAAAGAAATCCTTGGCCTCTTCCTCTGAAGCTATAATCCTTGCAGTGGCTGGCTGTATCTTGAGTTTGACTGGGCTTATTATCTGCTCAATGAGTTTGCGTCTCTCTTTGTAGGGTTTCTTTATAATCGTTTCACCATTGTAGTACATTATATCAAACACATTCAACTCAACTGGTAGTTTCTTAGCGAGCTCTTGTATGTTGTACTTTCTTTTTATCCTCTGGGATATCTCTTGGAATGGTCTGTATTTGCCTGTCTTAGGGTCATAGCCAATCGCTTCACCATCCAACACAAATGAGCTGGCTTTTACATTCCTCTTTACAACCTCAGCAACCTCGGCGAATTGCTTTGTTACATTCTCCAACCTTCTTGTGAATATCACTATATTGCCATCCCAACCATGTATCTGCATCCGAAATCCATCATACTTGTAATCCACTAAGCATGGTGAGCCAACCCTCTCTAAACCCTCTTTGGGCGAGTCCACTTTGAGTGCGAGCATGACCTTTATGGGCGTGCCCAATTTCAAGCCTATTTTATTCAACCCTGCCAAGGACTCTCGTTTGAGAGCGGCTGCCACCACACCAAAGTCATTTGTTAGGTTGTAAGCGTCTTGTAGCTTTTCTATCATGTAATTGTAAATCTCTCTTGACTTCTCACTTGGCTCTGGTATGATTACCCCAATCCCTTTTAGTGGCTTTGTTTCTAGCTCCTTGGTGTTTGAGATTACAACACTCTTGATGTTCTGATTTACCTTTTCACTTGATTCCAGAGGAGAGCCACACTCCAGGCACTTCTCCCATACAGGTACGATTGCATTGCAGCTCTTACAAACCCCAAACACACCAAGCACTCTTGGTAGGTATGCCCAGGCAATAGCATCCCTTAGACTCCCTTCACCTATACCAATCCTCAGCACACCAAGCAGGGTTCTTGCTATGTATTTTGCTTCCTTTGGTGTGGCAGAGGTGAGCAATTCTGCTATCAGCTGTAGTTTTCTATTGACAGTGCCAGCCCCCTCTAAAGAAGAAACCTTTCTGATGTTTGTGAAAACCTTTTCCACATCGAGCTTTCTCTGAAAGAGTGTTGCCTGAGTCTTTTTTGCAACCAAGCTCTCTGCTGTTGAGCCAAGGTCACCTGTCTCCTTCCATTTTGTTTTTATCTCACCCTCGGCAATGCCTGTTGCTAGGTGAATTGCTTTAATCATTAATTGGGAGGCAACCCCTATTTCCCTTGAATCCCAGATAGGGAAGACGGTGAGATAAAAACAAAATGGAAGGAGACAGGTGACCTTGGCTCAACAGCAGAGAGCTT